>JBDTTS010000001.1:0-33295 GCA_039930525.1 Actinomycetes bacterium
GGCTAGACCTTCACCCACCCTGTCGAGACGGGGCACGACATCGGTTCACTTCGATCAGCGTTCGACGAGCTGATCACCGGTGTTACGGGATCGTGGGTGCCTTGACGTTCGCGCGAGCGACAGAAGTAGTGAAGACCGATCGCAAAACCGCTAGAGGCGACGATCACTCAGGACGGGAAATCGCTGGCGCCATGCCTGCGTCGCCGCAGGGTCGAGCTCGGCCCGCACCACCTCTTCAGCGGCGCCGGCTTCAACCAGCGGCACCCCCAAGGAATCGACAATCACACTCGCACCGCCCATATCGACCCCGCCGTGCGTGCCAACGGTGTTCAAAGCAACGAGCGGAGTCTGGTTCTCGATCGCCCGGGCGCGAGCCAGCACGCTCCAGTGGGCGATTCGTGCCAGCGGCCAGGCAGCCGGCACGACGAACATCTCAGCCCCGTCGTCCAGAAGCCGTCGAAACATCTCGGGAAATCGCAGGTCGTAGCAGGTGGCCAGCCCCAGGCGGCCGACCGAGGTCTGGGCCACCACCAGGTCGCGTCCGGCGGTCAGGTACTTGGGCTCTCCGTCGGAGAACCCGAAGAGATGCAGCTTTCGGTAGAGCGCACATTCGACGCCGTCGCGCTCGAGGACGAGCGCGGTGTTCGTGAGCGAGCCGTCATCGTGTCGCTCGATGAACGAGCCGACGTGCAGGACCACGGACGCCGATCGGGCCGCGTCGCGAAGCCGGGAAACGAGCTCGCCGTCCAGCCTCTGGGCCGTGGCCTCCCACTGGTCGTAGGTGAAGCCCCCGTTCGGCCACAACTCAGGGAGCACGACCAGATCAGCGTCGGAGCAGGCGCCTACGAGACCGAGCATTCGGTCGACCCGTGCATCGAAAGGCTCAGACTCGATGAACTCGTACTGGACGGCGGCTACCTTCACGGTCACCAGCGTGCCACGCATCACGCCCAGAGGTGAAGCAGGCCGGGCTCTTCGAGGATATCGGCGACGTCTCGGAGGAACCGGGATCCAGTAGCTCCGTCGATGAAACGGTGATCGAACGACAGCGACACGGTGGACACTGTGCGCACGACCACCTGCCCACGATCGGCCCACGGACGTTCACGCCACGCACCGAAAGCAAGGATCGCTGACTGTCCCGGAGTGATCATCGGAGTTCCACCGTCGACGCCGAACACGCCAACGTTGGTGATGGTGAACGTCGCTCCGAGCAGCTCAGCTGGTGTCGCTACGCCGGCACGCGCGCGTCCGACCACATGGCGCAGAGCCGCGCCCAGCTCGGGAAGCGTCAGCTCATTCGCGTGAGCAACATGGGGCACCACAAGTCCTCGGTCGGTGGCCACCGCGATACCGAGCTGTATGGCACCTCGGTGAACGATCTCTTGCGCCCGCGCATCGAACATGGCATTGATCGACGGTTCACGGCCGATAGCGGTGATGCAGGCGGCGGCAACGAGCACCAGCGGCGTTACCTTCACGTCCTTGTACTCAGGCAGTTTCTTGATCCGCTCGATGAAAGCCGCGCAGCGCGTCACATCAACGTCTACCCACTCGGTCACCGCAGGAATCGTGGCCGCGCTCTCGGTCATGGCAGCCGCCATGCTGCGCATGACGCCGCGAACGGGGTCACGGTGATCGGAAGCAGCAGGTCGGTCGCTGCTTCGTGGTGACACGTCGGCAAGCTGCAGGGACGCTACCGCCTCGACGTCTCCGCGAGTAACTGTCCCGTCGACGCCGGTCGGTCGAACAGTGGCGAGGTCGATCCCCAACTGTTTGGCCAGACGGCGTACCGGCGGCTTGGTCCGCACCTGCTTCGCTGCCGCGGCTCCGCCGCTCAACCGCGCCTCGGCGGCGCGGCCCACCTCAAGACCACCGTGGCGTACCGGCTTCACCGGCTCGCCTGGGGGGCCGGCCTCACGGCGCTCGGTGCCGTGGGGGCTGGGCATCGTCGCTCGCCGGCGGCGCCGGGTCGCCGACTTCGTGACGCCGTAACCCACCAAGACTGGTCCGCCGCTTTCGCTCGTCTCCTCGTCAGGCGACGTCTCGTCGGGTGACGTCTCGTCACCCTGCACAGCTGATTCAGTGGCAATCGTCACGAGCGGGGCCCCAACGGGCAACAGCGCGCCCTCGGCGGCGTGCAGGGTGACGATCGTTCCTGCATAGGGCGACGGCAGCTCGACGGCAGCCTTGGCCGTCTCGACCTCGACGAGGGATTGATTGACGAGAACGGTGTCGCCCTCGGCCACGAGCCACCGCAGGACCTCGCCCTCGGTCAGACCCTCGCCGACGTCTGGCAGACAGAACTGCACTTCGTTCATGACCAATCTCCTAGTACGCCATGGCACGGTCGACGGCATCGAGAACGCGATCAAGATCTGGCAAGAAGTGTTGCTCGAGGCGCGAGGGCGGGTAGGGGGTGTGGAACCCTCCGACCCGTAGAACGGGCGCTTCGAGATCGTAGAAGCAGACTTCAGCAACGTTGGCGGCAATCTCGGCAGCAAGCCCTAAGAACACCGAGGCCTCGTGAGCGACGACACATCGACCCGTGCTGCTGACCGACTGGGCGACGGTGTCGATGTCGAGCGGAGCCAGCGACCGCAGGTCGACCACTTCGATCTCGCAGCCGTCGAGGGCGGCCGCAGAGGCGGCCTCGACGCAGGTTCGCACCATGGGCCCGTAGGTAACGAGTGTGACGTCGGCACCCTGGCGCACCACCCGCGCCGAACTCATCGGCAGTGGCGGCTCGGCCGACATATCGACGTCGGCCTTGTCCCAGTAGCGACGCTTGGGCTCGAGGAAAATGACTGGGTCGTCGCAGGCGATAGCCTGCTGCACCAAGTGAAACGCGTCTACGGGGTTCGACGGCGTCACCACCCGAAGGCCAGCTGTGTGGGCGAAGTACGCCTCGGGCGACTCACTGTGATGCTCGACGGCACCGATCCCCCCGCCGTACGGCAGCCGCACCGTCACTGGCATCTTGACCAGTCCGGACGACCGTGCGTGCATCTTGGCGAGTTGGCTGACGATCTGATCGAAGGCCACGTACACGAACCCGTCGAACTGCACCTCAGCCACGGGTCGGTAGCCACGCATGGCCATGCCGATCGCCGCTCCCAGGATCGACGACTCAGCGAGTGGCGTGTCGATGACCCGCTGTTCGCCGAAGTCCTTCTGCAGACCGTCCGTTACCCGAAACACGCCACCGAGGCGTCCGATGTCTTCGCCCATCAACAACGTCTTCGGGTCGTTCTCGAGCGCCAGCCGCAGGCCGGCATTGATGGCACCGGCCATCGTCATGGTCTCGGTCATGACTCGGCACCCCCTGAGAAACCAGCGAGGTAATCGGCGTACTCGCGCCTCTGGCGTTCGACCAAAGAGTGAGGTTCGGCGTAGGCGTGGACAAACATGTCGTCGACGCTGGGGTTCGGCAGCGCACGGGTGCCTTCGCGCAGCCGCTCAGCGAGCTGCTCGGCCTCAGCATCGAGCTCGTCGAAGAATGCGTCGTCGACGAGCTGCTGTTTGTGCAGGAAGGACCGCACCCGCTCTAGGGGGTCGCGCAGCCTCCAGGCTTCGACATCGGAGTCAAGCCGGTAGCGAGTCGGGTCGTCGGACGTCGTGTGAGCACCCATGCGGTAGGTGAAGGCCTCGATCAGAGCGGGGCCGGCTCCCTCGCGGGCACGTTGCAGCATGTGCCGGCTCACCGCCAAACAGGCCAAGACATCGTTGCCGTCGACTCGAATGCCAGGGAACCCAAAGCCCCACGCGCGTTGAAACAACGGGATGCGGGTCTGCCGCTCCAACGGCTCAGAGATCGCCCATTGGTTGTTCTGACAGAAGAACACCACCGGGGCGTTGAAGACGCTCGCCCAGATGAACGACTCGTTGACGTCGCCCTGACTGCTCGCACCATCACCGAAGAAGACCATCGCGGCGTTGTCAGCCTCATCGTTCTGAATCCCCATCGCGTAGCCGACCGCCTGCGGACACTGGTCACCGATGACGATCGTGTAGAGCGCAAAGCCATGCGCCTCGGGGTCCCAACCTCCGTTGGTCGTGCCGCGAAAGAGTCCGAGCAGCGCGAGTGGGTCCACTCCTCGGCACCAGGCCACCCCGTGTTCGCGGTACGTCGGGAACGCCATGTCACCGGCGACGAGCGCTCGTCCTGCTCCGACTTGTGCGGCTTCTTGGCCCAGTAGCTGCGCCCAAAGCCCGAGCTCGCCCTGTCGCTGCAAGGCAGTGGCTTCGGCGTCAACTCGCCGGACCAGGACCAGGTCGCGGTAGAGCGACCTCAACTCGTCGTCGGTGATCTCGAGGGGGAAGTCACTGTTGTCGATGCGTTCGCCCTCGGGTGTGAGCAGCTGAACGAAGCGATCGTCGGGTGCATGTGACGGAATGGCCACGCGGCGCCTCCTGGTGGTCGGAGGCGGGGTCGCCGCTTCGACCGGTTACGTCACCGGGGTGTCCGGTGCCTCCATCATCGGTCCATGAGGGCCGGAGGGGAACACCCCAGACGGACGTTTTGCGCACCTAGTCGTCGCGCTTGCCGTTGCCGTTGCCGTTCCCGCTGTTCCCGTTCCCGTTCCCGCTGTTGCCGTTCCCGCTGTTGCCGTTCCCGCTGTTGCCGTTCCCGCTGTTGCCGTTCCCGTTCCCGTTGCCTGGTTTGGGCTCCTTAGGATCTTTCGGGTCTTTGGGGTTGCCGCCACCTGGCGAACCGCCTCCGACGTTGTTGCCGCCACCGTTGTTTCCGTCACCATCGTTGTTGCCGCCACCGTTGTTGGGTGGCTTGGTGGGCTGAGGCGAGTCAGTTGGTTTGGGGGTTCCGCTGGGCTTGGGTGGCTTGGTCGGCCTAGGTGAGTCGGTGGGCTTAGGCGAGTCAGTGGGGTCAGGCGGATCGGTCGGATCTGGGGGGTCAGTGGGGTCAGGCGGCCCAGTCGGGTCGACGGTCGGGTTCGGGTCGTCGGTGGGCGTCGGGCCTGGTGGTTGAACGTCGGGATCGGCAGGTCCGCCGATCTCGGGCTCGATGACTCCGGGAGGCGTGGTCACCGACCCTGGGTCGTCAGTCGGACGATCGGTCGGTCCAGGAGTGGGAGTCGGGGTCGGCGTATCGCCAGGACTTGAGCCAACCTCCAGGGGGCTGCTCGACCCCGGATCCGCATCAGCGGTCACGCCGGCCTGCGGTCTTGGGACAGCATCAAGGGTGTTGCTCGCTACGACGGCCATCGTGGTCAGTCCGCCGGCAACCAGCCCCCCGGCCATGACCACGGCCAGCGCTGCCCGACCGGCCGTCTCCGGACCTGTGGCGAGCCATGCCGAAGGAGGGGGCCATAATTGCATGACGACCCTCCTTCGTACCCGCCCTGCCGGTTAATAGGACGCTGGATGGAGTCCTACCCGATGCTCCCATGGTGTCAACCATATGGCCGCCCCGGGCTACCCCATTCGGGTGAACGCCGCTCAGCGATGCAAACCCACCGGGGTACCAATATCGGCGATGATACGGGGGACCTAACCTGAGCAGACGTACTAATGACCTTGGCTTCACCCGATCGGCAACCACGGGAGCGGCATGAGCGAGGGCGACGACAGCACCCCGGCAGCGACGCGAGTCTTCCTGCTCGACGACCACGAGCTGGTTCGCCGGGGTCTCTACGACCTGCTCAGCCTTGAGGACGATCTCGAGATTGTCGGCGAGGCCGCGACCGCCGCCGAAGCGCTGGCCCGAATTCCGGCAGTTCGGCCGGATGTCGCTGTGCTCGACGTGCGGTTGCCAGACGGCAACGGCGTCGAGGTCTGCCGCGAGATCCGGTCGGCGATGCCAAGTGTCAACTGCCTGATGCTCACTTCGTACGCCGACGACGAGGCAATGGTCGACGCCCTGCTCGCCGGAGCTGCCGGTTACGTGCTCAAGGACATCAGAGGCGCCGACCTCGTTGGCGCCGTCCGACGGGTGGCAAGTGGTGAGTCGCTCCTCGATCCCAAGGCCACCGAGCGTGTGCTGCACCGCCTGAGGGGTGGCGAGCCGCGCGACGAACGCCTGGCCTCGCTCACCGGTCAGGAGCGTCGGATCCTCGATCTCATCGGTGAGGGCATGACGAACCGCCAGATCGGCGACACGCTGCACCTGGCAGAGAAGACGGTCAAGAACTATGTCTCATCGCTGCTAGCCAAGCTCAGCATGGAACGGCGCACGCAAGCGGCCGCTTACATCGCCCGGATCGATGAGCACGAACGCTCCTAGGGCGCTGTCAGCGCCTGGAGGCTCATCGCCGCTGACCCATCACCCATCGCCAGCGACGCATAGTCGATCTCACCGGTGAACTGATCGGTGCTCGAGACCAAACTCTTCGCGCCGATCAGCATCGGCCGGTGGTTCGCGATATCCCCCACCGTCCGGCTGAGGGCAAGGTCGACGCCGTCGACGGTCACTCCTAGTTGCGTCTTCGATCGCCAACACGTCGCGGTGTGCCAAAGGCCGTCGTCGACCTCGGTCACCGATGACGTGATCAGCGCAGCCCCCAGCGTGCCTTTGAAACGGCATTGCACCGCAGCGACAGACGGCTCCAGCTGCATCTTCCACTGACCGGGATCGTTGAAGAACCCCTTCTGGGCCAAGTTCGGGGTGTCAGTGAGGGTGCTGATGTCGGCGGGCACTCGAAAGACCAGCGTGGCGGCGAACTCGCGGCCAACCGGGTTGAGGTTGGCCACATGCGGTGTCGATGCTCTGCTGATCGGCGCGAAGGCGACCACCGGGCTGGTGGGGCCGTCGAGCAACGCGTAGTTGCCGCTTAGCGTCAGTGCATGGCCGCGACCAGTGAGATCAGGCACCACTGCCGAGTCGACGGCGTCAAAGGTGTACTCAGCGCGCAGCGTCGCCGGGGCCCGAGCGCCCGCCGGGACTGAGGTCACAAGAAGAGCGCCACCGGCCAAGGCCGCCATCGCCACCGCTACCGCTCCTCGACCGCGCATGCGCACGAGCCTGACCGCTGTGCTGCTACCGGTCAAGTCGCAGGGGCTCGCCGCCCACCGATCGGCGCATCGCGTCACCCATCGTGGTCATCGGCGTCGTCTATGTAGTTGCACCGGCGACGGGCGCGCGCCAGGTCACCCGCGTACCGCGGGCAGCGCCATGCTGATCAGGCACCGCCTCGACGCTGAAGCGGCCCCCGGAGACCTCGGCACGTCCGGCCAGGTTGGCCAGACCGCTCCGACGCCCTACTTCGCTAGGCAGTCCCAGCCCATTGTCAGTGACGATCAGGACCACCTCGTCGGACTCGACGGAAAGCGAAACGCGTACCTGTGTCGCCTCCGCGTGACGCGCGGCATTCGACAGAGCCTCGCGCAGGGCGGCGATGATGTGCTCGCGCACGTCGTCTGAGACTGTGCTGTCGATCGGACCGTCGAAGCGCACCGTTGGATCGAACCCGAGAGCGCTCGATCCGGCCGCGACCTCTTGGAGTATTCGCGACCGCAGTCCGCCACCTTCGGCGGCGTCGTGGAGCGCAAAGATGGTGCTGCGCACTTCGCGGATGGTCTGGTCGAGTTCACTGACTGCCCGACCGACTCGATCGCTGACCTCAGGGTTGGTGGTCAATCGCTGCGCACCTTGCAACACCATCCCGGTCGCGAATAGACGCTGGATGACGAGGTCGTGCAGGTCGCGTCCAATGCGGTCCCGCTCCTCAAGCAGCGCCAACCTCTCGTGCTCGGCTCGAGCTTGCGTCAGGCCGATCGCCAACGCTGCCTGTTCGCCGAACGCACGGGCCGCAATCGATTCGCCTTGGTCTTCGTCCCATTCGGCCTTGCTCGACGCCATCACCAGGGTGCCGAACTCACGCCGCAAAGAGCGCACCGGCACTTGGACCACCCGCTCTGGTGCTCCAGGAAGCTCGCTGGCGACCACCTCGTCGGCGTCGCCGTAGACCCGTACCGTGCAGCCCAGCCACGGACTCAGCCAATCTGCCTCGGCCACCGCCAGGCTGACCTTGCCGCTGCCAATGTCCTCGACGTCGACCAAGCCGGTGACCTGGGCGCGCGAGGCCTCATGTGCGCGCTGAACGACGGCGGCCATGACGTCCTCTGAGGTCGAGCCAAGCAGTGCTAGCGCCGCTACCTCTGACGACGCCCGCAGCCACCTGGCCCGGCGTTCGATCGCCGCAAAAAGTCGCGCATTCTCGATGGCCACCCCAGCCGCTGCTGCCAGTGCCACGACAAGCCGCTCATCGTTCGCGGTGAACTCGTCTCCGTCTGCCTTCTCAGTAAGATACAAGTTGCCGAAGATCTCGCCCCGAACTCGGATCGGAACTCCCAAAAAGGTGTGCATAGGTGGATGCCCTGGCGGAAAGCCGACAGAGGCGGGATGTGCACTTAAGTCAGCCAATCGCAATGGCATCGGCTCGCGCACCACGAGTCCCAAAATGCCCTCGCCGCGCGGGGCGTGACCGATCTCAGCTGCGAGGTCATCGTTGACCCCCTCGACGATGAACTCTTCGATACTTCCATCGCGGCCGAGCACCCCAAGCGCGCCATAGCGAGCATCGGCTACGTCCACGGCAGCCTTCACGATGCCCCTGAGCGTCTGTGCCAGCCCCGGATCGCTGGCAATGGCCAGGAAGGCGTCGAGGAGGGCATCGGGGACGCTCGTCCGCTCGTCGGCTTCGAAGGTCACAGCGTCACTCTAGAGCGACCTACGTCGCCGACCCCGCTCGACCACGGCAGCAGTCTCCTGCTCACGCATCCAGATCACCCCTCAGTCCCTCGCATGTGAGAGTGGTCGCATGGCCACCCCTGCACCACACCTGAAGCAGTCGGCGCCGGCGGCCGTGTGGGGCGCACTCGCCATCGTCTACGTCGTATGGGGCTCGACGTATCTCGGCATCCGTATCGTTGTGGACGTCGCGCAGCAACCGCCGCTCTTCCCCACCGGGATCCGATTCCTGATCGCCGGATCTGTGCTGGCCACGGCAGTGGCACTTCGTAAGGGTTGGCGGGCGCTCAAAGTTCCACCGAAAGCACTGATGGGGAGCGTGCTGCTCGGATTCCTCTTTCTCTTCTGCGGCGTCGGCATGGTGAGCGTGGCCGAACAGACGGTGCCTTCGAGTCTGGCTGCCCTCTTGGTGGCAGCAATGCCACTGTGGGTGGTGCTCATGCGGGCCGGGATCGGACGCGAGCGACCAGCCCGCTTGACCTGGCTGGGAACGGCCGTGGGTCTGGGCGGCATCGCGGTGTTGGCGAGGCCGGACACCGAGGGCGACGTCGCCGTGTGGGGCGTGCTGCTCGTGCTCTTCGCGACCGTGTGCTGGGCGTTCGGGGTCTTCATTGCGCCACGGCTACGTCTTCCGGAGGACAACTTCGTTGGCGCCGTGTACGAGATGGTCGGGGGTGGCGTCGTCCTCTTGGTCGCGGGCGCCGTCGTTGGCGAGTTCGGAGGCTTCTCGATCGCTGACGTTCCTGCCGAAGGATGGTGGGCGTTTCTCTACCTCACCTTGATCGGTTCAGTGATCGCGTTCTCTGCATTCGTCTGGTTGCTGGGTCATGCCCCGCCCTCACTGGTGACGACCTACGCCTACGTGAACCCCGTGGTAGCGGTGTTCCTTGGCTGGCTGATCTTGTCTGAGTCGGTCACGCGGCCGGTGGTGGCCGGTGGTTCGCTGGCTGTCGTGGGCGTCGCGCTCGTCGTGCGGGGAGAACGTCCGGGCCCGCGATCAGAGCCCGAGGAAGTCGCGCAACACGGCTAGCCATCGATCGTTGGCTTCTCGTTCAGCGACGGTGACGCGCACGCCGTCGCCGGTGAAAGGTCGCACGATCACGCCGGCCTCGGCCGTGGCTCGGGCGAACTCGTCGGCCCGCTCGGCGAGCGGAAGCCACACGAAGTTGCCCTGAGCCGCCGGAATCTCATACCCCAGCGCGGCAACCGCTTTGACCACGTGAGAGCGCTCTTGCACCAACGCCTCTACCCGTCGCAGCAACTCGACCTCTGCGCCGAGCGAGGCGATGGCCGCCTGCTCAGCCATCGCCGTGACCCCAAACGGAAGCTGAGCCTTGCGGAGCTCTTTGATCAGCGCGGCAGGGCCAACTGCGTAACCAACGCGCAAGCCAGCGAGTCCGTAGGCCTTCGAGAACGTGCGCAGGACAACAATGTTCGGCTGGGACGTCGCCAGGTCAAGCGCGTCAGGGGCGGCAGGGTCTCTGACGAACTCGACGTATGCCTCGTCGACAGCAATCGTGACCGTCGACGGCACACGGGCCAAGAAGGCGTCTAACGCCTCTCGATGAACCACCGGCCCGGTGGGATTGTTAGGCGTGCAGACCATGACGAGGCGCGTGTGAGGCGTGACGGCGTCTGCCATTCCGTCGAGGTCGTGCGTGCCGTCAGAGCGCAGAGGCACGCGCACCAGGGTGGCTCCGGCCAAAGCTGCCAAGATTGGGTAGGCCTCAAAGGACCGCCACGGAATGACGATCTCGTCACCGGGGCCGGTCATGGCACTCATCAACTGCGCCAGCACCGCCACAGACCCCGTGCCCACCGAGATCTGGTCTTCGTCGACCGCCAGGCGCCGGGCCAAGGCATCGAGCAGGCGCTGGTTACCGAAGTCGGGATACCGGTTCACCGACGCCGCAGCGTCGGCGATCGCGGCCTCGACTCCAGGCAGCGGAGGAAAGGGGTTCTCGTTGCTCGACAGCTTGGCCGCTCCAGGAGGCGCCGACCGCCCGGCCCGGTAGGCCGGGATCGCCGCGAGGTCGGGCCGCGCACGTGGGGAGGAGGGCACCTCCGAAATCTAACGCCCCCTAGGCTGCCCCGGTGACTGAGGCTGCTGCAGAAGTACCACCGCCCGGACGAGTAAGACTCGGCGAGCATCCTCATCGCACCGTGGGTTTCGCCCTGGCCATCGGTGGCGCGCTGCTCTTCGCCGTCAACGGATCGGTCTCAAAGATCACGCTCGAGTCTGGCGTCGACTCGCTGAGCCTGGTGCTGCTACGAAGCGCCGGAGCGGCGGTCTGCCTGCTGATCCTGGTGCTCGCGGCCGATCCTCGGCGGCTGCGCCTGATGCGGGCCGAGCTGCCACTTCTGCTGGTCTACGGCCTGGTGGGGATCGCGATGGTGCAGTGGCTCTACTTCGTCGCGATCGCTCGGCTGCCGGTAGGGGTGGCTCTCTTGCTCGAGTTCACCGGGCCAGTGCTCGTGGCGCTCTGGGCCAAGTTCGTGCAAAAGCAACAGCTCGGTCGGTCGTTATGGCTGGCCTTGGCACTGGCCCTCGGGGGACTCGCCATGGTCGCCCAGGTCTGGGATGGGTTGTCGTTCGACACGGTAGGTGTGCTCGCAGGATTCGGCGCTGCGCTCTCCTTGGCCACGTACTACATCGCGGGTAAGCGCGCCCTCGTGTCGCGCGACACGGTGTCGCTGGCGTTCTGGGCGTTCGCCGTGTCTGCACTCTTCTGGTCGATCGCCAAACCGTGGTGGACGGTGCCCTGGTCGACGTTGAGCAGCGCAGTCACCCTGCCTGGCGCACTCGACTCAGTCACCGTCTCCGGTTGGCTGCTGGTGGCATGGATCGTGCTGCTCGGAACGGTTGCGCCATTCCTGTTGGTGATTGGCGCCCTCCGCCACCTCCCAGCGCCCCAGGCCGGGATCGCCGGCATGGTGGAGCCGGTCATGGCCGGTGCCGTTGCCTGGGTATGGCTCGACGAAACGCTGACCATCATTCAGGTCGCGGGCAGCCTCGTGGTCATCGCCGGGATCGCCGTGGCACAACGCGCCACGACAGAGAGGTCGTAGCACCGCACCCGATCCTCAGGCTCGCGAACCTTCAGCCGGCCCGAAAACTACCACCAGTGTCAACTGTTCGGTGATGTCGACGAATCGGTGCTCCTCGCCGGCTGGCACAAAGATCACCGTGCCTGTGGCCACGTCGCACTCGGCGCTCGGCGTGACGAATCGGGCCTGACCTGCGGTGCAGACATAGATTTCATCTTCGCTGTGGGGCACCTGATCATCGATGGACCCGGCCTCCAGAAGATAGAGGCCGGTCGAGAGGTCAGCGGACCGCTGAAACTCGATCCACGGCTCGCCCCCACGAGCCCGGTCCTGCTCCTCGACACTGAATGACTTCACGGTGAGCTCCTGTCTTCGATGACTCGCTTCACCTCTGCGCTCGCTGTGCCCAGCCCCCCCAAGGTGAACTCGTCACGAGCGGTCAGCAGGTGAGTTGTCGCATCGAAGTAGAGCACGGAAAACTCCAGCGGCGTCGGTGCCTCCGTATCCAACGCCCTCAGCCCCGCACCCCCCGTCGACCCCTGCACCAGCAGCTCAGTGTTCTCGCCGAGCCTTCGATCCTCCCGCCGGTGGGTATGTCCGGCAAGAACGAGAGGAACAACCCCGGCGAGCGGGTCTGCCGCCCCTGGGTCGTGAACCATCGCGATGTCGACAGGACTCTTGGACGCGGCGATTACTTCGGCCAGCTGGGTCCCCGACGCGATCACCGAGCTCTCGGACGGCTGAGTCGTCTTGTCCGGGGTGAATCGAGGATCGCCAGCGCCGGCGATCGTCAGCCCTGCGACAGTGGTGATGCTGTCGTTGAGCACAGTGGTGTTATCCATGCCCGCGATACCTGCGGCTGTCGACACCGAGTCATGGTTGCCGCGGATGTAGATGTAAGGCACCCCGAGAGACTCGATCGGGCTGAGCAGACGGTTCTCCAGGGCCGTCCCGTGGTCAGCAATGTCACCAGTGTCGACGACGGCATCGATGTTGTACTGCTCGACCACTGACCGAAGGATCGGCCAAACGTTGGGGTTCAGATGGATGTCGGACACATGCAGAACCCGAATGTCGTCGCTGGATGCTTGCAGCGTCGGCAACGACTGGGCTGCCATTGTCAGCCGTGACACGTTGGTCACGAGGTCTCCGAGCTGCTGACCGTACTCCTCGAAGTTGTTCACGATCGTGTCAGCCCGGCCCACAACGCTGGGAACGAACACGAGCAACCCGCTGTACCGCGGCTGCGCAAGGGCTCGGTCGTTCCACGTGGCTGCGCCCGTTGCGGCGCCCAGGATCAGACCGGCAGCCGTCACCCCAGCAGCGAGAGCCGCCAACTTCGGTCGACGCCAGACCAGCACTACCGCCAGTGCCGCACCCAGTGCAGCCGCGACCAGCGCCTGTAGATAGGCCCGCACCAGCAGACCGCGCACCTGATCTGGCACGCGCGCAAGTTCAGCAGCCGACGAGTTCCCCGTGAAAGCTCCTGTCGTGACGTCGGCGTCGAGTGACTCGACCTGAGCGTGCAACGCAAGGGGACCGTCGTGTGTGTCCAGTTCGATGCTTCCAAGCGGAGGGACGTCAATGACGGTGTCACCGGTCCACGACAGAGCGACCTCGGACTCCACCGTCAACGGCCCCACAACATCGGTGCGTTGAGCGCCCAGAGTGAGCCCCACCCAAGCGCCGACCAGTGCCACTGCCACAACGGCCGCTGCGGAAGCGAGATGACGCCAGGTCAGTTCTCTCCGCAATGTAGACATCACGCGCTCGCTCAACTCACCACCGCCTCGGCTCGGGTCCGACTTCTATTGTCGAGGCATAAGGCAGTGACCTTGACCCGCGGACTACTCCGGTACGCCCCAGTTGAATCGATGCGTATGGATGTCGAAGTAGACGAACGACTCAGTAGCGCTGACCCCGTCGATCTGCTTGAGCCCACCATTGACGACATCGAAGAGCTGATCCATGTCGGCACACACCACTTCGGCGAACAGATCGAACGAGCCTGAGGTGAGGACCACATAGATCACCGCATCGATGGCCCCCACCGCGTCGGCCACCGCGCGTATGTCGCCGTCGACCACAATGCCGACCATCGCCATGACCGGCAGTCCGAGCTTGAGGGGATCGGTCACCGCGACCACCTGCAGCAACCCGGTCTCCTTCAGCCGTTGCATGCGCTGCCGCACCGCGGGAGCAGACAGCCCCACCTCGGACGCCAGGTCGGCATACGATGCTCGCCCGTCACTTTGAAGCTCGCGGATGATGGCTCGGTCAGTGGCGTCGATGGGCACCTGCTGAGTCATCAGCGGTAGAGCTCGTTGATGGCCTGGCTGAATACCTCGGTGTGCAGGTCGACGTCGGTCTTGGTCGTCGTGGGGCACATCAGGGCCATGTTGTGGAAGGGCGTCATGAGCACCCCACGATTCAGCGTGTACAGATGCATGTACTCGTCGAGATCGTCATCGCCTGCGGCGTTCGACGCAGTGCCATTGACTGGTGCCGGTCTTGCGAACCGATACTCGGCCCGCGCCCCGAGCTGGCAGATGCTCCACGGCACGTCGAGGGCGTCGAGGGCGGCCTGGACACCTTCGGTGAACGTTGTCGCGAGCGCGATCATCTCGACAAAGGCGTCGTCGGTGAGCACCTCGCCAAGGGTCGCTCGCGCAGCCGCCATCGACAGCGCGTTGCCTGCCAAGGTTCCGCCGACACCGCCCACGTCGACCAGATCAGCTTCTGGGTGAGCGTTGATGCGGTCGGCGAGCTGCTGGCTGATCCCATAGGTGCCGATCGGGATCCCGCCGGCGATCGACTTGCCGATCACCACGATATCCGGCTCCAACCCCTCGGCCTTCGTCATTCCCCCTGGTCCCGCGCTGAAAGTGTGGGTCTCGTCGATCAGCAGCAGCGCTCCGTACTGCGTGCACAGTGCGCGGAGACCCTCGAGAAAGCCCGGTTCTGGAAGCACGATCCCGATGTTGGTAAGCGCCGGTTCGGTGATCACCACCGCAACGTCACCGTGCGAAAGCGCCCGCTCTACCGAGGCGAGGTCGTTGAACTCGGCCACGCGAGTGGTCTCGGTCGGACTCACCTGTGGCCCCACATTGCCCGGACGCGGCAGGGTCTCGCCGTCGGGGCCCATCACAACGACGGTTTCGTCGACGCTGCCGTGATAGCAGTATGAGAACGCGAGCACCTTGGACCGTCCGGTGGCTAAGCGCGCCAGCCGCAGCGCCCACCGGTTGGCATCGGTCGCCGTCAACGCGAATGACCACAGTGGAACCCCGAAGCGGCGAGTGAGCTCGGCCCCGACCCATGCCGCGTCCTCGCTCGGGAGCATCGTCGTGAAGCCGCCCTTAGTACCGATGCGTTCGTCAATGGCGGCAACGGTTGGCGCCGGGGAGTGGCCGGCCATAGCTCCGGTGTCGCCGAGCGCAAAGTCAACGTAAGTGTGGCCGTCAATGTCGCTGATCCGGTTGCCGTGGGCGTCGTCGAGGTAGAGCGGAAAACCGCCAGCCCACTTGGTCATCCACGTCATGGGCACACCACCGAACAAGTTCTGCTTCGCCTGCTCGAAGGCGGCCCTGCTCTTGGGGTTATTCTCGGCGTAGGTGGCGCGCTCGCGCTTGAGCAGCCGGTCGAGGGCGGTACGGTCAAGTTCTGGCATGAGGACCTCACGGGATGGGATCGATAGCGTGCTCCCAAAGATACTTTGATTTTCAAAGAGATACAAGGGCCGCGCTTTGTTTTCAATCGTCTTGAGAAGATTGCGCACTGGAAAGGCGCGTCGCCTTGCTGACATCGAGAAGCACTGCCAGCATCGCTGCTCGTGTCTGACGTCCGAGTCATCTTCGTGTGCATGGGCAATATCTGTCGATCCCCGATGGCCGCGTCGGTGCTCCGCACCGAGCTCGAGCGCGCAGGTCTCACCGACGTCACGGTGAGCAGCGCCGGTACTGGCGGCTGGCACGTCGGCGATCCCGCCGACCGCCGGGCCCAGGCGGCACTGGCCAGGCGCGGCTACGCGACCGAGCACAGCGCCCAGCAGTTCCAGGCGGAGTGGTTCGGCGAGTACGACCTGGTCGTGGCCATGGACCGCGACAACGTCCGCGATCTTCGGCGCATCGCGCCCGCACGGTCGCAGGCCGCATCGATCCGCCTCATGCTCGAGTTTGATCCTGATGCAGAGGCGATGGACGTCCCCGACCCCTACTACGGAGCGTCGACCGACTTTGACCTCGTCCTCGACCAGTTGGAAGTCGCCTGCCGCGGCCTCGCCGACCACCTGCAAAACCCGACCGTCAGATCAACATCGACCTGACCCCGCGACGTCAGAACGCGCGGCACCCCGAAGGGCAACCGCGCGTCCTGAAGTGAGTCGGTCAGCCGCCGTATCCCCCGCCACCGCCGTTGCTGCCGACGCAGTCGGTCACCCAGAAGACCTTGTGCTTGACGTCAGCACCCTGCGCGGTCGGCTGGGTGTTGATCGTGAGCTTGACGTGGTAGCCCTGCACCGGATGGGCCTTCACGTTCTTGACCAGCTCCGCGATGTTGTAGACCTCAGAGCCATCCCAACCTGCTTCAGACCCGCCGCCGCTGTTGTCATCGCCGTCGAGCTGCTTGATGTAGTTCAGCGGAGGATTACCCAGCGTAGGAGCCTGCAGGGCGAACTCGACGTTGCTGACGGCGTCCGCGTCGAAGCCGTACCAGTCAAGCTGGAACCGACAGCCGACGTGCGGCTCGTTGTTCGGAGCGATGTCGTCCCACGGGCGGCCATCGATTTTGACGGTGCCGTTGTTGCCGGCCGGAACGTTCGCCACGGCACCGGCCAGCGGAACCAGTCCGGCCGCCAGTGCCACCGTGGCGCCAGCGAGCAGGATCCGAGAAGTGCGGCTCATCGTGTTTCTCCCATGTCTTCGAGGTGATCTCCGCGATCACCGAAGGTGAGCGCTCCGCCGAACTCGCCCTTGAGTTCGTGCTCACCCAGAGTGAGGTTCCGGGCGGGGGGCGGCAGGCGAACGGTGCTCAATTCGCTCAGATGGACCGCACCCAAACGGCCTAGCGGTGCACCAAGCCGCCCGATAGCGACTCGGCGAAAGCGCCGCCGGCCTGGGGCGTCGCACGCGCACGCCCGCCAGCCTCCAATGAAGAGACAGGTACGCTTTTTTGCGCTGAGCGGGCTGAAAACCGTGTCTGTCTCTTCATTCGCTGCTCGACGTCGACCGAAGCCGCCCGATAGCGTCGGCCTATGGATAAGCCACCCGCCTTCGAACCGCTCGACGAGGACTGGGACCGCGCATTGGTCGTCGTCGCCCACCCCGACGACATGGAGTACGGCGGGGCCGCGGCCATCGCCCGCTTCACCAGCCAGGGCAAACAGGTCGTGTACACCCTCCTCACGAGCGGCGAGGCCGGCATCGACGCCCTGACCCCGGAGGAGTGCACGCCCATTCGTGAAGCCGAGCAGCGCGCTGCCTGTCGAGCGGTCGGCGTCAGCGAGGTCGAGTTCCTGCGGTTTCCCGACGGCATCTTGGAGTACGGCTTGCCGCTGCGTCACGCGATCGCTGCGGCTATCCGACGGCATCGGCCCGACATCGTGATCACGACAAACTTTCGAGAGACCTACGGCGGCGTCATGCTCAACCAGGCTGACCACATCGCCGGTGGGCGCGCCACGCTCGACGCCGCACGCGACGCCGGCAACCGTTGGGTCTTCCGCGACCTGCTCGCGGCCGGCCTTGAGCCCTGGGCAGGGGTCAGACAGGTGTGGGCGGCTGGCTCACCAGATGGCCGCCATGCCGTCGACGTCACCGATTCATTCAGCGCTGGCCTGGCCTCACTTCGCGAGCACCGCGCCTACCTCGATGGCCTTGGCCCTGAGGCTCCCGATCCCGCAGAGATGCTTGAAGGCATGGCGCGCCAAGCCGGAACCCAGCTAGGCGTTCCCATGGCAGTTCCCATGGAGGTCTTCCCCTTGCAGCTGCTCTAGCGATCAGCAGCCCTTCGTTGCCTTCAGCTTTGCCACTGCGCATCCGTTGCTGTCCTTGCCGTCGACAGACACCTTGACGAAGGGGCCACTGTCAAGACGCTTGGGACCAACGATCCGCACCTTGAGTTGAGTAGTCCCGCGATCGACGGCGACCAGCTGGTGGAACTTACCCTGCGAGGTGAACACCACTTGGAACCGGTCGCTGTGGCGTCCGCGATCGACGACCAGCACAGCCGACTCGCCCTTACATGTGGTGTTGCCACACGCACGCTTCGCATTCAGCGGGCTCAGCCCGCCCGTGACCTCGACGGCCCGAGTGCCAGAGCTGGCGATCGACTGCACGTGCGATCCGTAGATGGCTGCCGACCGCTTCTTCGGCGTCATCCAGGTGGAACCGATGGTCTTGCCGTTCTCGTCTTTGTTGATGAGGATCAGGTGGGTATGCAGGTCGTACCACCGTGCCCGCTTGGGAATATCGATCGTGACACTCAGCGGGAACTTGGCGTCCTGATCGACTTTGATCTTCTTCTGGCCGTTGCCCCCAGATCCATCGACGTGGACGATGCCGCGAATAACGTCGATGTCCTCGGGATCACGTGGCTTGTCCCACGAGATGATCACCTGGTCACGATCGCGCTGGACCTTGACACCGCTGAGCTTGGCGGGGCTATCGCCTCGACCCCGCTGGTAGCGCGAACGTGGATACGAGGTGACGTCGCCAGAAGAGGTGTGTGCAGTGACGGTGAACCAAGCCCCCGGAGGCAACAGCACATCAGCGCGCACCTGTAGCCCACCGACGTCATACGTGGCCAAGGTCGTTGGCGTGTACACCGTCACTGTGTATCCGGTGACCGTGTCTGCCGCCGGGGGACTCCACGAGACGACCGACTCGCCGTTCTTACCGCCCCAGGATGGCTCGTACCACGTGGGGAAGAAGTTCTGCTTCTTAGGATTCGGGGCGGCCGCCCCCACCGCCGCGGCAGTATCGACGATGCCCCAGCCATAGTTTGGGTCGCGGCCAGTGACTCCAAGGTCCTTTGCCGTTGAGGTGAGTTGGTCCTCGACCTGGTCAGGGGTCCACGCCGGGTGCTTCTCGAGCACCAGGGCCACAGCACCGGCCACGACGGGCGACGACATCGAGGTTCCGCTGGCCATGAGGTGAGGCGTCGGCGAATTGTCGGCCACCGTCGAGTCGACCGACAAGATGTCCTCACCAGGCGCCGAGATGTCGACAGTTGCGTCGAACGACGACCAGTAGGTGCGCTCCAATGATGGCGCAAGGGCCGCGACTGTGAAGGTGCCGTCGCACGAGGCCGGAACGTTCTCGGGGTTGCCCCAATCCCCACTGTTGCCAGCCGAGGCCACCACAACGGTGCCGGCCGCCCTCGCGTTGCCAACAGCGTCGCAGAGCAGATCGATGGCTTCAAGATATGCCGCCGACTTGTCGGTGGGGACAATCCCGCTGGACTGTCCGCCAAGCGACATGTTGATGACGTCAGCGCCGCTGGCTACCGAGAAATCGATCGACTGCGCGATGAGCTTCCAGAACTGAATGTCGCGAATGTAAAAGCGCCGCGGGAAGGTGTGGACCGGCATGATCTGCGCCCCAGGCGCGATACCGGTGATGCCGTTGCCGTCGTCATCGCCGGCGATGATGCCCGAAACGTGCGACCCGTGGCCGTACCAGTCGTCCGACGTCTGCTCGATAGTTGTGGCAGGCACCAACTCGAACCTGCGGGTATCCTCGATCCGCTGGACGAAGGCGCCGGGAACAACCTGGCCCTCAAGGTCTGGGTGCGTGGCGTCGACGCCGGTGTCGATGACGGCGACAGTGACCCCCGCCCCAGTCGCCTCGGTGTGTGCTTCGGCCGCGTTCACCGCTGGAAGCATCCACTGATACTCGGTCACGTCGCCATTCACCACTGCGTCGACCGCTGGTGGGAAACTCGACGCATCGGCACCAGCCGAAGTCGGCATCATCAGGCCGAGCCCGATGGCTCCAGCGACACCAGCAGAGAATAGTCGGCTGTTCCGCACGTCGACCCCCGTAGACGACCGCACAGAAACCGTTTGCTCCCATGTCAGCGCGCTGAACATAACCCAGTTGTTGATCACGTGGAAGGAGCCGGACAGGTGTTACCCCAAATAGTTATGCAGCAACCGCGAGCAGGGCAACGTCGCCGACGGCCGCCAGCATGACCAGCGTGAACACCGGGCGGCCCATGCGATCTGTTGCGACGAGTGCTGAACCGGCGATTAGGGGAAGCAGCACCGCAGCCAGGGCTACTAGGTGCGCCCAACCTTCGAGGTCGAGGTGAGCAAGGAGCAGAGTGCCGGCGGCGCCAAGAAGGACCAGAGCCAGAGCCACCGACGGACGAGCGCCAAGGCGCTGCGGCAGCCCCAGAACTCCAGCGGCTCGATCCTGCACGACGTCTGGCGCGGCATTGGCGAAGTGTGCAGCAGCACCGAGCAGCCCACCAGCCACCCCCAGCCACCATGCGGCGTCGACGCCGGCGACTCCCACTACGTAGAGCGGCAGCGCGGCGAAACCGACGAGGTAGGGCAGCGGTGACCACGGCGTCGGCTTGAGCGCCACGTTGTAGACCCAGCCGGATGCCAGCAGCAGAACGTGCCACGCGCCGACCCACCCGGCGAGCAACGACAGCGGAACGGCGACCGCCCCTGCCGCGAACGCGGCGGTGCGCAATGTCGAGGCTGCGATGTAGCCCTGAGCCGCGGGTTTGTCGCGCCGACCAGCCTCCGCGTCATGTGCGGCGTCCCACCAGTCGTTCGACCAGCCGATCGACAGCTGACCGACGAGCACCGTCGCAGCCACGAGTGCCAGGCCGTTCGCGTCGAGTCCCGCCGAGACCCCTAACAAGATGGCGATGGTCGTGACGGCCGCCGTTGGGCCGGGGTGACAGGCCCTGGCCAGCGCGCCCGCCGCAGGGCTCAGCAGGATGCGATCACTGTGACTTCAGAACGATCGAGAACATGGTTGCCTTGCGTGTCGCCCCGTCGGCCGTTGCGGTCAGCTCGCCACGAAGGCCGGCAAGAGTCGGGCCGCCATCATCGGTCAACAGCGAAGAGACCCGAGCATCTGCACCCGAGCTGAACTCGTCAGCCCGCATCGACTGTCCACTGGGCGCGGTCCACTGGGTGGTTTGGTTCGCTGTGCGGTCAGCCCAATACGAGATCAGCCACTGCCCATCCAGAGGAACGTCGATGGTCGGCGTGGTGTGGTGGTTTACTCCGCCGTTCACAAGCGTCGGCTCGTCGACCGATGCCACCCCGACAATGGGGGGTGAAGCGACGCCTGAGTAGACCCCGATGGTGCTCGTGTGCGGCGCCGAGCCCGCCACACCGAGGGCGTCGCGGAGCCGCACGCTGACGGTCGTTCCGAGGTCGCCCGCGGTGGCGAAGCGCCAGAAGACCTGGGTGCGCAACTGGTCGTCGGTTTGCTCGCCGAGCACGTTCCAGTCACTCGGGGTGTCGGCTGTGCGGTCGTTGCCGTTGCTGACGAACAACAGCAGCAGGTCGCCCACCTGGGTTGTGGGTGGCACCGTCGTCGCCGCGAGGTTGCCGTTTCCGCCGTCGGTGCTGGACGCGTCACGGAATGCCACCGTGGTCGGGATTGCGTTGACCGTCTTCGTGGTGCTCGTCGTGGCGACTCCACCCCGGTTGTCGGTGACTGTGAGCGTAATGAGGTAGGCGCCGTCAGCCGCAAACACATGGTTTGCCGTAGCTCCCGATCCGGTCGACCCGTCGCCGAAGGTCCAGGCGTACGACGCGATAGAGCCATCAGTGTCGGTGCTCGTTGATGCGTCAACCGCGCAGTCGAGTCCCCAGCAGCTCACGTCGAATGCAGCCGTGGGCAGGACGTTAGGCGGCGCGGCCACTGACACGACGCGCGTCTTGCTTTTGGTCAAGCCGCGGTTGTCGGTCACCGTCACGGTGATGGTGTAGTCGCCGTCGACGGCGTACTCATGCTCGGTGTTCTTTCCGGTCAGCACTGTCCCGTCGCCGTAGTCGACGCCGTAGCCAATGACACCGCCATCTGGGTCGGTGCTCTTCGACCCGTTGACGACGCAAGTCAAACCGGTGCAGGTGCTGGTGAAGTCAGCGACGGGCGGAAGGTTCGGGGCCAGCGTCGCCCACTGGCTGGAGAGGAAGAGCGCTTTGGCCCGCCAGTCAATGGTCTGGTTGACCACCTGCGCGGTACCGATGAACCTATTGTCACGGAACTGGACTCGGTTCAGCGAGCCGGTCGTGCGGTCGGCGAAGTAGACCTGACCACCCGTCAAGAACATGCCTTGCACCTTGCCGGTGCGCAGAGCACCGGTCTTACCCAGCGTCTGACGGGAAGCTCCCACAACGCGGCTCTCAGGAGTGAACGCGCGCCAAAACAGAGCGGTCGAACCTTGCATCGTGTAGTAGATGCGCGCACGCACCGGGTCGTAGAACATTCCGGTGATCGAGGCGATGTCGTTGACGAAGTTGTTGGTGTAACCAGGTGTGGCAGGCGTCCCCGAGTACAAGTCGATCTGCTGAGTGGCCCCAAAACTGACACCGTCAAAGGACTGCGCGGTGAACGTTCCGTTGCCCCACGCGACGTAGACGGTGTCATCAACGGCGAAGGCGGCACGTGCCGTGCTCCACGGCTGGTCGCCCGCTGACGTTGCCTGCGCATTGACCGTTGTTCCGTCAAATCCGCTCAACCTCTGGTCGTCGACGCCAGCACCCGCGATGGCACCCAACTGCCAGACATCGCCCGGCAGACGACCTATCGCGTCCGCGGGCAGCGTGGCGTTGCCGAACGGGAATCCGGCCAGCCGCGGACGGTACTCACCCGCCCAGCTGTTGGTGTCGGAGACCGACCACAGCATCGTGTCGGTCGGCAAGAAGTCGAAGACACCAAGACCCCGCTCCCTGCCCGGGTTCCAGCTGTATGGCAAGCCGTTGCGAGTATCGACGGCCGCAAGCCCCTCGGTCGGCCAGGCTCCGGAACCGGCAGCGTCACCCTTGTAAGGATTGTTTAGCCAGCGCATGTGACCACCGAGATACGCGATGGGACCGGTCACCTCCACAGCGGTGAGAGTGTCGCCGCCGGTGTAGTTGACCCATTTGGGCACACGCTTGGTGCCCTTGCCCTGCATGTCCCACCGAGCTGCGGAGTCACACAGCTGACCACTGCGGTAGCTGCCGGTGGTGACGACGAGGAAGAACTTGCCGTTCGGCGAGACGTCGATGTCGCGCATGTAGGTGGGGAATACCGTGTTGCAGACATTGCCATAGCGCTCGGTTGCCCAGTTCTTCAACACCGCGGTCGACTTCTTGGTGTTCCACATGGCCAGCTGGCTGCGCGTCTTGCCGTCGACCTGGGTGAAGTTTCCGATCGCTACCAATCGATTTCCGTTGGGCGACAGATCGAAGGCCTTGATCGACGCGACCCCTTTACCCTCCTGAAGCGTTCCGCTGATCACGCTGTTCATGGCGGTGGTCAACGCGCCGGTGCTGGCATCGAGGGAGGCCATGGCCTGACGTGCCTGTCCACCCACGGTGGCGAAGTCGCCGCCGATGAACAGCCGCCCCTTCGACAGCTTCATGGCGGTGACTTCAGCGCTGATGGCCGGTGGGTTGAACGAGTTGACTGCCTGACCCGTCTCAAGGTTGAGCAGGACGAGCCTGCTGTGGTTGTCTCCGTTCACCTTGCCGAAGGCGCCAGCCACCCAGACCTTGTCGCCATCAGGGTGCGGAAGCACCGTGGTGACATCGCCGTTGAGGGTGGGGAGGAAGGCGTTGTCGATCTTTCCGGTATCGGGGTCGAACGCGAAAAGGCCCCGCTGGTTGATGATCGGGCCACTGCCCGCGTTCTGGATCTGGGTGAAGTTGCCACCGACCACCATGCGGTCGCCCACCTGAACCACCGACCGCGCCTGCGCATCCAGAACCCGAGGCGTGATGTCGATGGGGTTGCTGCTCGGGATGACGTTGCTGCTGCCGGCTTGAGCGGTTGACATGGTGGCGAACTGAACGCCAGACGCCATGGTGGCCGCCGCGACGGCAACAACACCGACTCGACGAACAACACGATGTGCTCTGAACACGAGATCTCCCCCTAAGAGATACATCTGCCGTCGGTTCGGTGTGACGTGCGAAGCGGGCCGACGCGATGAGAGCCCCATTCTGTCCTGCTCGCGGCCCGACCCACCATCATTCCGACGGACAACGCCCCGACATGACGCTCGTAACTTCGGAACGTAATCGGCTCGCTACTTTTCGTGACATCGCCCCTCATTCTGTCCGGACGGTGTATCAGCTGCGCCAGGATGCCTACCCTCAGGGCATGCCGATCGACATCCGACCTGCCACCGAGGAGCGGTTCGATGACGTCGCGACGCTTCTGGCACCCAAAGATCCACGAGCTCCCGCCTGTTGGTGTCTTACTTACCGAATGAGCAGCGGTGATCTTCGGCTCAGGAGTGGCACAAGTCGGGCGACGACCATGCGAGGGCTCTGTTCTGCTCCCGTTCCGCCTGGTGTGCTTGCCTACCACGACGCCGACGACGACGCCGACGCCGTTGGCTGGTGCTCGGTGAGTCCAAGAAGCAGCTACCACCGAATCGTGCACTCGCGCGTCATACCGAAGATCGACGACCAGCCGGTGTGGAGCGTGGTCTGTTTCGTGGTGCACCCCGGGTTCCGGCGCCAAGGCGTGGCAACGGCGCTCCTTGAAGGAGCCGTGGCCTTTGCCCGCGAGCAGGGGGCCACCACCCTTGAGGGTTACCCGGCGGACACCGACGGCCAGCGGATCAGCGCCACCTACGCCTACACCGGAACCCGGTCGCTTTTTGAACGGGCGGGATTCACGGTCGTTTCCGAGACCACGAGCAAGACAGGTGGCATGCCACGCGTTGTGATGCGCCGCGACGTCGGGTGAGCGCCGGGCGCCAACGATCATCCATGCGCCATGTCGACGAACCGTGAGTAGTGGCCCTGGAACGCAACGGTGATGGTGGCTGTCGGGCCGTTGCGGTGCTTGGCCACGATGAAGTCGGCCTCACCAGCGCGTGGAGACTCGCGCTCGTAGGCGTCCTCGCGGTGAAGCAGGATGACCATGTCTGAGTCTTGCTCGATCGAGCCGGACTCACGGAGGTCAGAGAGCATCGGCTTCTTGTCGGTGCGCTGCTCGGGTCCACGGTTGAGCTGGCTGAGTGCCACGACCGGCACCTCAAGTTCCTTGGCGAGAAGCTTGAGCGCACGCGAGAACTCAGCAACCTCTTGCTGGCGGCTCTCGACTCGCTTACCGCTGCTCATCAGCTGCAGATAGTCGATGACGACCAACTTGAGATCGTGCCGTTGCTTGAGCCGCCGACACTTGGCTCTGATCTCCATCATCGTCATGTTGGGACTGTCGTCAATGAAGAGTGGAGCGCTGGCCACCTCGGACATTTTGCGGGCCAGCTTGGTCCAGTCGTCATCACCGAGTCCGCCGGTGCGCATGTGGTGCAGACCGACCCTGGCCTCGGCCGACAGAAGGCGCATCGTGATTTCTTGGCGCGTCATCTCGAGCGAGAAGATGACGCTGGTGAGACCGCCCTTGATGGACGCCGCGCGCGCGAAGTCGAGCGCAAGGGTGGACTTTCCGAGACCGGGGCGGGCGGCCACCACGATCAGCTGCCCTGGATGCAAGCCGTTGGTCAGAGCATCGAGGTCGGTGAATCCGGTCGGGACGCCGACCATCGTGCCGCCTCTGGAACCGATCGCCTCGATCTCGTCGAGAGTGCCCTCCATGATCTCGGCAAGCGGTGCGTAGTCCTCGCTGGTACGACGCTCGGTGACTTGGTAGATCTCGGCCTGAGCCCGGTCGACGACCTCGTCGACCTCGCCGGTGTCGGCATACCCCATCTGAGTAATTCGGGTGCCCGCCTCGACGAGTCGGCGCAGGATCGCGCGCTCGGAGACGATGCGGGCGTAGTAGCCGGCGTTGGCAGCCGTCGGTACCGACGAGATCAGCGTGTGTAGGTAGGGAGCCCCGCCGATTCGGCCGAGCTCGCCGCGCTTGGTCAGCTCACCCGACAACGTGATGGCGTCGGCCGGTTCGCCACGCCCGTAGAGATCGAGGATCGCCTCGTAGATGGTCTGATGTGCTGGCTTATAGAAGTCACCGCCCCTGAGCGACTCGACGACATCGGCAATGGCGTCCTTGGAGAGCAGCATGCCGCCAAGAACGCTCTGCTCGGCCTCGAGATCTTGCGGCGGGGTGCGGTCGAAGGAGGCGAAGGAATCGGCCCCACTTCGCCCTGGCAATTCAGCGACCGTCACCGGCGACCTCGCTCTCGGTAGGACCTGGTTGGCTTGGGCCTGCCGCGAGGCCCAGGGACGTTCTACCTGGAGGTTCCGACAGTGCCCAAACCAGCCTGTGGATGAAGTTGTTGACAACCGAGGCTTTCCTGGGGAAACCCCGACCCAGAACGGGGAAGGACCTGGGGACACAGCTGGGGATGACTGACCGGATCCACGACACTCCGCCGCTGACCTGCACGATCGGTATCCACCCCTGTGGACAGAAGATCGATACCCGAGATCTCACATGCTGAGCAGCTGGCTGGTCCGCTACGGCGAACGCGGGAGCGAGCGCCCGGTCAGGCGTTCACTCCCGCGTTGCGGACGAGCAATGATCAGGCAGAGGCGACGACGTTCACCTCAACGTCGGCGTCGACCCCCGGGTGGAGCGCCACGGTGACCTGGTGTGCGCCGACAGTCTTGATCGGAGCCGCAACCTGTACCGAGCGCTTGTCGAGGGCCGGGCCTCCTGCTGCGGAGACGGCGCCAACAATGTCCGTCGCGGTGACGGCGCCGAAGAGGCGTCCGCCGTCGCCGGCCTTGACCTCGAGCGTGACCGACAGTGCGGCCAGCTGTGCCTTGACCTCATTGGCGTGCCCAAGGTCGTGGATTGCGCGCGCGTCACGCGAGCGCTTGATCGTGGTGATTTGCTTCTCGCTGCCGCGCGACCACGGCAATGCCAAGCCGCGAGGGAGCAGGAAGTTGCGGCCGTATCCATCCTTGACCTCAACGATGTCGCCCGGTGCACCGAGTCCGTTGACGTCCTGGGTGAGGATGAGTTTCATCTCGTAACCCTTTCTTCAGCGTCTCGACGTGGTCAGCGGGCCGTTGACGAGTACGGCATCAAGGCCATCTCGCGGCTGTTCTTGATCGCCATGGCGATGTCGCGCTGGTGCTGCGTGCAGTTGCCGGTGACGCGCCGGGCCCGAATCTTTCCGCGGTCCGACACAAACTTGCGCAGCAGAGTCGTGTCCTTGTAGTCGATCGTCTGCGGGTTCTTCTTACAGAACTGGCAGACCTTTTTCTTGAGCTTCCGGATCGGAGGCTTGGCCATCGTGGTGCTCCTGTGCGTTCAGGGCCCCGCAAAATGCGGGGATGGGGTGAATGGGGAACGGGTTCTAGAAGTCGGCTAGAAGGGTGGCTCGTCGTCGGCCGGCGCCGCGGACGCCCACGGATCGGCAGGTGCAGCTGACGGCTGCGAGCCGCCACCGCTTGGACCACCGAAGCCGCCGCCGCCACCGCTGCCGCCACTGCGGGTGACCTTGGTGACCTTGGCAGTCGCGTACTTGAGCGAGGGGCCCACTTCGTCAACATCTAGTTCGTACACGGTGCGCTTCTCGCCCTCGCGGGTCTCGTACGAGCGCTGCTTGAGGCGCCCCTGCACGACCACTCGAGCGCCTTTGGTGAGGGTCTCTGCGACGTTCTCAGCGGCCTGACGCCAGATCGAACACCGCAGGAAGAGGGCGTCGCCGTCTTTCCAGTCATTGGTGTTCTTGTCGAAGAAGCGTGGTGTCGACGCCACAGTGAAGTTGGCGACGGCTGCTCCTGAAGAGGTGAACCTCAGCTCGGGATCGTCGGTCAGGTTGCCGACGACGGTAATGACGGTGTCTCCGGCCATGACGCCCTACTTCCCGTCCCTGCGGACAACCTTGGTCCGCAGCACGGTCTCGGTCAGGTTCAGCTGACGATCGAGTTCTTTGACCGTGTCGGGCTCGGCCTGCATGTCGACGACGGCGTAAATGCCGTCGCTCTTCTTGGCGATCTCGTGAGCGAGACGCCGGCGTCCCCAGATGTCGACCTTGTCGATAGTTCCGCCATCTTTGGTGATGACGGTGAGGAACTGGTCAAGTGAGGGAGCAACGGTCCGCTCTTCGACATCGGGGTCAAGGATGACCATTAGTTCGTATTGACGCATGCGTTCTCCACCTCCTTCGGACTATTCGGCCACGGACGATCCGTGACAGGAGGGCGATGCGATCGTTTGCTGGTCGGCGAGCGCGGATGCCCGTGAGCAGCCTGGCAAGAGTACCGGGCCAGTGGGCGTCGAACGAAATCGCCTGTGGACGGGAGCGCTCCGAGCGCACTGTGGATACATCCGCATAGGCTGGCGCGGTGCGGATCGCCACCTGGAACGTCAACTCCATCACTGCTCGAATGCCTCGGGTCACTGAGTGGCTGCAGGCGACGGGCACCGACGTCCTCTGCCTGCAAGAGACCAAGGTTGCGGCCGACACTTTCCCCTCTGAAGCCTTTGTCGAGATCGGCTACGAGGTAGCCCACCACGGCCAGGGCCGCTGGAACGGCGTTGCGGTGATCAGTCGGGTGGGGATCGCCGATATCGAGTGCGGATTCCCAGGCGATCCAGGCTTTCCCGACGCCGCCACGTGCGAAGCACGCGCCATGGCCGCCACCTGCGGAGGCATTCGCCTCTGGTCGCTCTATGTGCCGAACGGTCGTACCCCAGATGACCCGCACTACGCGTACAAGCTGGCTTGGTTCGCCGCGATCACCGCGCACCTGGCACACCAGGCGTCAGCGCCGACTCCGCTGGCCGTCGTCGGCGATTTCAATGTTGCGCCCACGGACGCCGACGTATGGGATCCAGCCGCTTTCGTCGGCGCCACTCACGTGACGGCCGAGGAGCGCACCGCTTTTGAAGCGGTCAAGTCTTTAGGGCTGCACGACGTATTTCCGCGGGCCCTCAAGGGCGACCACCCGTACACCTTCTGGGACTACCGCGACGGCGCGTTCCACCGCGGCATGGGCATGCGGATCGACTTCGTGCTCGGCAACGCAGCCCTGCAAGATGCCGTGGCTGACGCCTACGTCGATCGCCAAGCCCGCAAGGGCAAGGGCGCCAGCGACCACGCGCCCGTGGTGGTCGACCTCGACCTCTGACGGAGCGCGCCGCCCGTCGGTCACCGTCGAGTCACGATGCGTGAGAAATGTCGGCCGATCGGTCGAACTCCCCGCGAACGTCACGGCTCCCACGCCCGAGGCCCCTACCGTTCAAAGTCCCAGACCATTCGCCTTCACGAGGGAACCCACCACTCATGTCGCATTCACCGTTGCGCTCGGTTCGGCGTACGGCAGCTGTCGCCCTAGCAGTCGGCCTGCTCAGCACCGGCCTTGCCACTACCGCTGACGCCGCTCGCACCACCGTGTCAGGACAGGTCACCACTGCCGCTGGCGTCGCCGTGCCAGGGGTGAAGGTGAGCATCAAGGTCGGTCGTCGCCAGCCGGTCGTCGCCACCACAGACGCGTCAGGGGCATTCTCTGCAAATGTTCGCACCGGCAAGGCCAAGATCGCGTTGGTGGGTCCGGCAACCCCAGCACCCGACCTTCCCCCGTCATGGAGCTTCACGCGCATCAGGGCCGGAGTCACCAACAACGAGGTGTTGAACTTCTCGCTACCGGCCACCAGCACAGTGGCGGTCAAGGTGTTACGCAGCAAGACAAATACTCCAATCCCCGGGTCGTCGATCCAGCAGTGCTTGACGTCCACCAGCGATGCTGACCCGCACGTCGTTCTCGCCGGTTCGGCAGCTGTCTCTCCGAGTCAGAACTTCGTCGGAGCTGTCACCGACTCGCTGGGTGAGGTCGCGCTGACCTCGTTCAAGGACGCCACGTTGGGCCGCCTGTGCGCCGGATTCGTCGAGACCGGGCCAGCCACAACGATCTATTCGGCGCGTGGTCCGATCAAGGACGCCACCGCCGACGTCGCCATGAACATCTATGCGCCGCAGGTGGTCCCCCAGGCCGGCACCGTGACCGACAGCGCCTCATTGGGTGCCGCGGGAGTCAAGGTCGCGCTTCGCTCGGCCAGCGGACAGGTCGACTCGATCAGCGAACCGACCAGTGCGTCCGGCGACTTCCTGGTCGACATAGCCCCTGGCAGCGTCTTTGCCCGCTTCTCCAGCCGGGCGCTCGGCAGCGCCAACCCGCCTCCCCCCAACATTCCACGATCGTTCCAGGCCACCATCGACGGCATCGCTGATGGGCTCTCCGCGTGGGACGTACAACTGCCGGCAACCGTCACGCTCACGGTGGAGGTCATCAACGCCGACGGCACACCCGTCAAGAATGCCGTGATCCGACCAGCAGCAGGCGGGGCGTTGGACAAAGCCGACTCGGCTGTCCTCGTGGCCGGACAGCCCGACGGCCAAATCAGCCAACTCATCTACGGCGATGGCTTGAGCGACACCAAGGGGATGACGTTCGCTCGGCTGTTCCCAGACGCAGCTCTCGGGGCATTCACGATCACCAAGAATGTTGGCGGCGGAGCCCGTCGCGTCGCGACAGTCACGGCTGGCACGGTTCTGACGTCTGACACCACGATCACCGTGGTGCTGCCCGCCGCATAGCGCTCGCACGGTGCAGCCACCGGCGCACCACACAAGGGGTCCGTCAACGGTGCGCGCACTAGGCTGACCGCCGTGAACCAGTCCCTCGTGGTGCGCCCGATCACGGCGGATGAGCATCTGGCCGTCGTCACCGGCCGCAGCGGTTCGTTCCTTCAGACGCCCGCCTGGGGCGAGGTGAAGGCCGAGTGGGGGCATGAGAGCCTCGGCTGGTTCGACGGCGCCGATCTCGTTGGCGCGGCGCTCGTCTTGTACCGCACGGTCCCACGCACTCGGCGGTCGCTGGCCTATCTGCCAGAAGGTCCGGTGATCGACTGGGATCGGCATAAGGTGACGTCGATCACCGCTCCACTCCTCGATCACCTGCGCGGGCGCAAGGTCTTCTCGGTCAAGATGGGACCACCTGTCGTGTCGCGCAGCTGGCGCGCCAACACGATCAAGGCCGGCATCGCCGATGACGCCTCGCTACGACTGTCTGACCTTGATCCCGACAAAGAATCAGAAACTGCCGACGTCGTCATCGCAGCACTCGAAGCTGGGGGATGGGCCCGCAAGAGTTCTGGTGCCGGGTTCGGCGACTTCCAGCCACGGTACGTGTTTCAGGTGCCGTTAAACGACAGATCTTTGGACGACATCTTCAGCGGCTTCAACCAGCTGTGGCGGCGGAACGTGCGCAAGGCCCAGAAGTCCGGCGTGGACGTCAGCATGGGTGAGTGGGACGACCTGCCCGCCTTCCACGAGGTCTACATCGAGACGGCCCGACGCGATGGCTTTACCCCTCGTCCCCTCAGCTACTTCCAGCGAATGTGGACGGCCATGCGCGCTGAAGGCGGGGATGAGCGCCTGCGCCTCTATCTGGCCACACACGAGGGTCGCCTGCTGGCCGCCACCACCTGGGTACGAGTAGGCGCCCATGTTTGGTACAGCTACGGGGCGTCATCCAGCGAGGGTCGTGAGCTACGTCCGAGCAATGCCATTCAGTGGCGCATGATCGAGGACGCCCACGCCGCGGGGGCCGCGGTGTACGACCTTCGAGGAATCACCGACACCCTTGACCCAGATGACCCACTATCGGGTCTCATCCAGTTCAAGGTCGGGACGGGCGGCGAGGCCGTCGAGTACGTGGGTGAATGGGACTATCCACTGAACCCCCTGCTTCACAGAGCCTTTACCTACTACATGGGACGCCGCTAAACCGTGTTCTCTCTGCACATCAAGTCAGCGTCGTGGCGGGCCCATGCGAAGGGGCTCGCCGAGCAGATTCCGACGATCGTGCCGGTCGCCAAGGGCAACGGGTACGGGTTCGGGCTCACCATGCTCGGTGGCGAAGCGCAACAGCTCGGATGCGACACACTCGCCGTCGGCACCCTGGACGAGGCACCCATGGTGCACGAGGCGTTTCGCGGCGACGTTCTGGTGCTGACGCCGTGGCACCCGGCCATCGACCCCGAGCCAGTCGACGATGACCGACTCATTCTTACGGCTTCTTCGCTGGAGGCGGTACGCGCGCTCGCGGGTCACGGCCGACGGGTGGTCGTCGAGCTGCTCACCTCAATGCGCAGGTTCGGTCTCGACGAAGAGGCGATCGCCGCTGCAGTGACCGACATCGGACGCCTCAACCTTTCTGGTTTTGCCTTGCACCTTCCGATTGACGACGGTGAGTTTTCGCGGGTCGACGAGATCAGCACGTGGGTGACCAGCTTGCGCCGACACCGGCTGCCGACCGACACCCTGTGGGTCAGTCATGTGTCTGACGCCGAACTGGCCACTTTGCATCGGCGCCACCCACAGACGGTGTTTCGCCCTCGAATCGGTACTGCGCTCTGGCTAGGGGCGCGTGAGACCTACCGGGCACGCGGCACGGTGCTGGCTGCGCATCTCGTGCGGCGCGGGCAGCGGTTCGGCTACCGGCAACGACGTGCCTCTCACGAAGCGCACCTACTCGTCATCGGCGGGGGCACATCCCACGGCGTCGCGCTGTCGGCGCCCAAATCCGTGAACGGTGCACTTCCTAGGATCAAAATCATCGCCGAAGGTGGACTGGAGGCCGGCGGGCGCGCCCTGTCTCCATTTCATGTCGGAGGACGGCGCCGCTGGTTCGCCGAGCCACCCCACATGCAGGTCTCCATGGTGTGGCTCCCGCTGGACGTCAACCCACCGGTAATCGGTGAGGCCGTCGATGTCGACGTTCGCATGACCACGGCCACCTTTGACCGCGTCCTCTTGCATTAATGGTTGCGGTAAGTTGACGAGCCGACGGTGGGGCCAATCGCAGAAGTTTGGGGGTCACGTTGCGGCTCAGACCCGGCAGTTTCCGTGACGTCGCGACGTTTACCCGGCTCTCGAACGCCCACAGCCAGTGGTTGCGCAATGAAGACGCGTGGCAAGAGGACGAGCTCGCCGCCATCTTGATCAGCGCAACAGGCGAGCCCGCCGACAACGATCGCTACCTCGATGTGGGCGGCGAGACCGTTGCGGCTGTGCACGTCCATATGACTGAGCCGTTCGCCAAGGGCACCATCACGCTGGCGCTGCCCCCTGTCCAACACCGTGCCGAACACGCGCGTACCCTCCTGCGAGCCGCCGAGCGGATCGTGCGCAGCAGCCCCTACACCGTGCCGAACGCGGCTCTGCAGGTCGACATTCACCGCGAAGACACCGAGCTCCTCGCCATCGCCGAAGAGCTCGGTTATCGGGTGATCCAGAAGATGACGACCCTCGAAGGCGACATCCTCGACGCACCTGCGCCGACCTGGCCGGCCGACGTCGAGGTCAAGACCTTTAGCGTCACACGCGACCTCGCCGACGGCTACGCGGTCATCAAAGAGGCATTCGTTCCCA
>JBDTTS010000002.1:0-33232 GCA_039930525.1 Actinomycetes bacterium
TGCAAGACGATCATGACCTGATGGCCTCGCTCAACCGAGCGGGTGTCACGCCAGGGCAGGTGGTCAAGGTGCGCCGCACCGCTGATGGGGTGCTCGTCGGAAGCGGGATGGAGTACGCAGAACTCAACGCAGCAATGGCGTCGCATGTCTTCGTCGCAGTGGGCTGATCACCTCAGCACCGGGCGCCTCGTTGATTGGGGTACCCCCAGGGGTATACGATGGAGGTTCCCAACGGCAGGAGCCCCCATGCAGATCGAAGACTCGGTGTCGCAGGAGGTCATCAACCGTCTGCGGCGTGCGCAGGGTCAGATCGGCGGCATCATCGCCATGATCGAGGACGGCCGTAACTGTGCTGACATCGTCACACAGTTTGCCGCGGCGTCCCGGGCCATCGATCGAGCGGGGTTCAAGATCGTGGCCAGCGGAATCCGACAGTGCCAAGACGCCGAGTTCCGCGGTGAAGAGCCCGGCCTCAGTCGCGAGCAAATGGAGAAGCTCTTCCTCGCGCTCGCCTAGCCCCACTCGCGTTGCGTGCCAGTGCGAGCGCTGCGTGTCTAAGAAAGGAACAACGGCATGGTCACCCAAGCCGACGTTAGCCACGTCCAAGCTGCCATCGCTTCTGGCGCCTTTCTTTTCGACGTCCGTGAGCCCTTCGAGTTCGCGTCGGGCCATGTGCCGGGTGCGCTGTCGATACCGATGCATCTCGTTCCGCTGCGACTCGACGAGCTCCCCAAGGATCGCGACCTCTACGTGATCTGTGCGACGGGAAATCGCAGTTGGCAGATCGCGAACTACCTCGGTGAGCGCGGAATCGCCGCGGTCAACGTGGCTGGCGGCACGAAGGCATGGCAGTCCGCTGGACTTCCCATTGAGAAAGGCGCGCCCGAGTCACCGTCCCAGGGAGCGCCCCTACCCAACCAACCGGCCACCGGTGGAGGCGCACCGTCATGACGTACACCAGCACCCCTCACGTCCTAGTGATCGAGACACCGGGTCTCGGCAACCGTGGCTATATCGCCCATGACGGCGTCCACGCTGTGGTGGTGGATCCGCAACGCGACATCGACCGGGTCGAGCATCTGGTCGCCGAGCATGGTCTCATCGTGACCCACATTCTCGAGACCCACGTGCACAACGACTACGTCAGTGGCGGGGTTGAGCTCGCCAGACGCCACGGCGCGGTGCTTGCCGTACCAGCCGACGCGCACGTGCCTTTCGATCACACCCCCGTAAGGGACGGTGATCGGCTGGATGCGGGCGATCTGGTGATCACAGTTCTTGCAACGCCGGGTCACACCCCGCATCACGTGTCGTACTCCGTGAAGCGGTCGACCCCACCCGGTGGATCGGTGCACAGCGCCGGCGATTCAACTGCTCACCCAGGCTCGGTCTTCACCGGCGGATCGTTGCTGTACGGCGCCGTCGGGCGTCCTGACTTGGTGGCTCCCGAACTGACGGCCGGTCTGGCCCACGATCAGTGGCGATCTGTGCAGCGTCTCGCCACCACACTCTCAGACGAGACTCACCTCTATCCGACGCACGGATTTGGCTCGTTCTGTGCGGCGACCCAGACCGAAGGCACGGCTGGAACGCTGGGCGATGAGCGGATCACCAACCCCGCACTCGTGCACGACGAACAACGTTTCGTCGACGAGACGCTTGCCGGCCTTGACGTCTTCCCCGCCTACTACGCCCACATGGGCCCAGCCAACTTCGCTGGCCCGGATGCGGTCGACCTGTCACTTCCCGAGCCGGCTGACGCGACCCAGCTTCGGGCTCGAATCGACAGCGGTGAATGGGTGATCGATCTGCGCTCGCGCGAAGTCTTCGCAGGTGGGCACCTGCGAGGATCGCTGTCCTTCGACCTCGACGGTGCTTTCGTCGCTTACGTAGGCTGGCTCATCCCCTGGGGCACGCCCGTGACCTTGCTGGGCGAGACGACGGAACAAGTGCAGGCCGCGCACCGTGAACTGGTCCGGATTGGTATCGACCGCCCCGTCGCACAGGCAGTTGGAGGTCCAGTCTTCTGGACCGACGATCCCGACGACCTAGCGACGACCGAGCGAGTCGACTTCGCCGAATTGGCTGACATCGTGAGCACTTATCCGGACACGTACATCCTCGATGTCCGCCAGCACTTGGAGTGGCAAGAAGGACACGTAGCGGGCGCTCACCACATGCCGTTCTACCAGGTGCCCGACCGCTTCCTCGAGATCCCGAACGATCGGCCCGTCTACGTCTCCTGTGGGTCTGGTTATCGCGCGGCAGTAGCCGTTTCCCTGCTCCGCAACGAGCCGATCTTCGACGGCGTAGCGCTCGATAATCTCATCCACGTCGACGATGACTGGGTGAACGCCGCACGTACGTCCTTGTCGATCGAGGCAGGACCGGTTGTGGCTCGGCCTGTCGGCTGGACCTGGGTCGAGTCACGTGGCACTGCCCGCACACACGAGCCAGCGCACGCATGAATCCGCTGAGCCGCTTGTTCGCCGGAGTTCCGTCAGTGTCTGTCAACGATGCGCGTCAGCTCGTCGATGACGGGGCAGTCCTGGTCGATGTGCGGACGACCGCCGAGTGGAACGCGGGACATAGCCCATTTGCCACACACATTGCCGGTGATCAGCTATCGACGAAACACCAGCGCATCCCCAAAGGAAAGAGAGTTGTGGTTGTCTGCCGCAGTGGCAGCCGCTCGCGGGGTGCCACCAAACGCCTCATCGCTGAAGGCTACGACGCGGTCAATCTTTCGGGAGGGCTGAACGCCTGGGTGCGCCACGGTCAACCGATCGTCGACCGGGCCGGCGGGCCGGGTCGTGTGACCTGATTGTGGTACTTGCCGAACTAGTTCTCGCCGGCCTCGTGATCGGGTTGCTGCTGGGCGTCCTCGGCGCTGGCGGTGCCATCTTCACAGCTCCAGTTCTGATCTTTGCCTTTGATGTTGCCCCACGTGAGGCAACAACGGTCTCGCTGGTCGTCGTCCTGCTGGCCGCTGCCAGCGGCCTCTTAGGTCACCGCGCGACGCGAACTGTGCAGTGGCGCGAGGGGTCGGTGTTCGGCGCCGTCGGAGTGCTCGCCGCCGCTATCGGATCGTGGCTCGCCACGGTGGCGCCAGAGCGGGTGCTCACCGGAGCCTTCTCGGCGCTGCTCGTCGTCGCTGCCGTGGCGATGGTTCGCCAACCTGCTGGGCCCGAGGTGCGCAGCGAGCGCAAACCCTGGTTTATCGTCGGTGCTGCTGCTCTTGGGGTCGGCCTAATCACCGGCTTCTTCGGAGTGGGCGGCGGGTTCGTCATTGTTCCTGCTCTGGTGCTCGTCCTCGGATTCGGCATTCGTGAAGCGACGGCGACCGGGCTTCTGATCATCTCTATCAATGCCCTCGCCGCACTTGCGGTGCGCGGACCGGAGTACCTCGACTGGTCAATAGCCCTTCCGATGGCGACGGGTGCAGTCGCTGGCTCCTTTGTGGGGGCCAAGCTCGCCCCGAAAATGCCTCGCGAACGTCTTCGCCAAGCATTTGCTGCGCTGATGATCGGCGCCGCGGTGATGCTAGGCGTTCAGACCGGCTGGGCCTGACCCAGGTTTATCGACCCAGTTCTTATCGACCCAGTTCTTATCGACACAGTTCTTACGGCCCGGTGACCACTTGGTGTTGCTGCACCGCTGAGGTCGCGGTAGGTACCTGTATCCACCTACCGTGGTCGAGTGGACACCAGCACTCTGCTCGTTGCGCTCACCGCCGGAATGGTGGCGGCGTTCAATCCATGTGGGTTCGCACTCCTGCCGGCCTATCTCGCGCTCTTCCTGGGTGACCAAGCGGGGGCAAGGTCCACCTCGTCAGTGGCGCGAGCCCTCGCTGTCGGTGCCGCAGTGACGGCCGGCTTTATCGCTGTGTTTGGACTCGCAGGCATCTTGATCTCTGGCTTCGCCGTGCAGGTGTCAGCGTGGACGCCCTACGCCACCATCGTCGTCGGTCCACTTCTTGTTGCTCTTGGCGTCTGGTTGCTTACCGGACATGAGCTCTCGGTCCGGTTACCCCGTTGGTCGCGAGCCACCGACCAGGGCCTCGTCGGCATGTTCACCTACGGAGTGATCTACGCGACCGTCTCGCTGTCGTGCACCATCCCCGTGTTCCTGGTCGCGGTCGTCGGCACTTTCCGCGCCGACACGTTCGCGGCGGGCGTGGCGGTGCTCCTCGCCTACGCGGTAGGCATGGGGTTAGTGCTCACATCGTTGGCTGTGGCGCTGGCTCTGGCGCGAGACGGCGCCGTTCAGCGCAGCCGCGCCGTGCTGCCATGGCTGAACAAGATCTCCGGTGGCCTGTTAGTCGTGGCCGGCGCCTACGTCACGTGGTACGGCTACGTCGAGATCAGAGTGCTCGGCGGCGATCTCATCAATCGCGGCCCGGTCGACATCGTGGCGCAGTGGAGCGGCGAGATCTCAACATTCATCGAAGCTCATCGCGGGGTGCTCGCCCTGGCCGCCGCGATGCTGGTGCTCGTAGGGGCGATCTGGTGGCAGTGGCGGAAGCGTTCTGCCACCCACGACGTGACCGAGGCCGCGCGCGACAGCGTGGCGGTTCGAGAGGAACACTTGTGAGATTCCCCGATGCACTGCCAGCCATCAAGCGACTGCTGCCCACCTTGGCCGTTGGTGGTGCCCTGGCGCTCGGCCTTGCGGCGTGCGGCGCCGAGAGCGAGACGTCAGTGGCCGCCAATCCGTCATCTGCGTCATCAGCGTCCGCCCAGGGCGACCAGGAGAAGAAAGACAAGCAAGAGCCCACGGTCGACACCTCCAACAGTGTGCTGCCATCTGTGCAGGTGAAGGATGTCGAAGGGGGCGAGGTCAACCTGGCTGACCTGGTGCCAAGCCAGAAGCCGATTCTGCTCTGGGCATGGGCACCGCACTGCCCGGCCTGTGCGGCAGAGGCCCCGGCCGTCGAGGAGTTCTCGAAGAAGAACGCCAACGCAGTGACGGTCGTGGGAATCGGTACGCAGGACGACTTCGCCTTTGCCGAAGATTTCGTGAGCACCTACGGCGTCTCGACGCCACAGATGCTTTGGGATCCAGGCTTTGAGTCGTGGCAAGCTCTGGAAATCACCGGGCAGCCCACCTGGGTGCTGCTGTCGCCAGGTGGCGAAGAGATCGGTCGTTGGCAAGGGGGACTGCCAGAGAGCGACATCCTCGACCAGGTCTGACGGCAGCCGTTCGTCGGGCCTACGCTCGCAGCATGGCAACTGGTTCTGGTCCCACGGCATGGGTTCGTCGCTCGCACCTCATCGACGGTGTTGACGTAGCAGGTGACGCGTACACCGCCAACGTCAATCCCAGCGACACCGGCGACGTGATTGGCGAGTTCGCGCATGGTTCCGCCGACGACGCGCGGGCGGCGGTCGATGCCGCCAGCCGGGCACTTCCGCGATGGGCGTTCGCCTCACCCCAAGAGCGCGCAGACGTGCTCGACCGGGCGGGCACCGAGGTGATCGAACGGGCCGACGAGCTCGGCGACCTCTTGGCCCGTGAAGAGGGTAAGACGCTGCCGGAAGCGCGCGGTGAAGTGGTGCGGGCCGGACAGATCCTGAAGTTCCACGGCGGCCAGGCGCTGCGCAATGCGGGCGAAGTGCTTGATTCAGTCCGCCCCGGACTCGAGGTCACCGTCACACGCGAGCCGCTGGGCGTCGTCAGCATCATCACCCCCTGGAACTTCCCGATCGCCATCCCGGCATGGAAGATCGCGCCAGCCTTGGCCTACGGCAACACCGTGGTGTTCAAACCGGCCGAACTGGTGCCGGCAAGCGCCTGGGAACTCGTTGATGCGCTGCGCAGGGCTGGCCTGCCTGATGGCGTTCTGAACCTGGTGATGGGATCGGGACGCGAGATTGGCCCCGTTCTGACCGGCAGCTCCGACGTCGATGGCGTCTCGTTCACCGGCTCGGTCGGTACCGGCGAGAATATTTTGGCCACAGCCGCGCCGCAGCGCACGAGAGTGCAGCTCGAGATGGGTGGCAAGAACCCGCTGGTCGTCCTCGACGACGCCGATCTCGACATTGCGGTTGACGTTGCGCTGCAAGGGGCGTTTGGGTCGACCGGTCAGCGGTGTACGGCGTCCAGCCGACTGGTCGTCACCGAGGGGATCCATGACCGGTTCGTGGCCGCCCTGTCGCAAGCGATGCGCGCTTGGCGCGTCGACGACGCGAGGGCGGCCGGCACGCAGATGGGACCAGTGGTCGACGCCGACCAGCTCGCCCAGGATGAGGGCTATCTCGCCACCGCCTCCCGCGAAGGCGGCGAGGTCATTGGTGGCGAGCGCGTCGACAGGGCGTCCGCCGGCCACTACCTGGCGCCGGCCCTGGTGATCGGCACGGACAACGACATGACAGTGAACCGTGAAGAGGTGTTTGGGCCCGTCGCGTCGGTGATCGAGGTGGCCGACTACGACGAGGCACTGGCGGTGGCCAACGACACCGAGTTCGGGCTGTCGAGCGGAATCGTCACGTCGTCACTGGCGGCGGCCGCACACTTTCGCAGGCACTCGACAGCTGGCATGGTCATGGTCAACGTGCCAACAGCGGGTGTCGACTACCACGTCCCGTTCGGTGGTCGACGAGCCTCGTCGTTCGGGCCACGCGAGCAGGGAACGCACGCCCGTGAGTTCTTCACTGTCACCAAGACCAGCTACACGTCGGCCGGAACCCCCTAGCCCGAAGCCGGGCCAACGACAGCGAGCGCGGCCGGCTGACGAGCCGTTGGCCGTGCCTTGGGAAGGTAGTTAAGGCGAACTCGATAACGGTCGATACCCCCACGGTCGGGGGGAGGCATCGAGTCGGAGGTGGATTGTGGGTTGGACGCCGCCCCAGAATGCCGCGTCTCGCTATCACCGAGGCTGGGTGGGCAGCGGCCGAACTGAGATGATCCGCCACCTCGTCGTGGCGATCGATCGGCACGAAGATCTCACGTCTCTTGCCTTCGGTGCCGCCACCGCAGTTGCCGAGATCATGGCCGCAGCAAGCGCGCACATCACGCTCATCGAGGGTGACAACTTTCGCGACCTGGTCAACGTCGGCCATCTCGACGCCGCGCAGGTCACCTTTCCGGTCGATCAGATCTACCCGCTGGAGAGCTACCCAGCGGCCGCTGAGCGTTTGTCGTCGCATCGCGGATACCTGAGCAGTGACGCACTCGAAGTCGTGACCGAGTATCTGGCCCACCAACCTCTGACCTCGGCCTCGTCGTTCCTCGGGGCGCCGATCGTGGCCCAGGGCCGCGTCTTCGGTGAGCTCTTTCTCTGCCGGCAGCCGGGGGAGCCAGAGTTCACGAGCGAAGACCTCGAACTGGCGATGGACCTCGGCACTGTTCTGGGAGCTCGAATTCCGGCGGTAGTGGAGATGGAACAGGAAGCCTGATCGGCCCGCGAAATCTTCTTCAGAAGTTGTGCATCCAGATCCAAGGTTGGGGCAGAAAGGGGGATGTTAAGCAACCCACCCTGGAGGACACTGATGAAGATTCGTACCCGCGCTGTTGCCATGGCTGCAGCCGCTGGCCTGGCCGCCGCTCCGATGATGGCCGGCACTGCTCAGGCCGCCCCCGGCACCACGTCGCTAGGCGACGTTCTGCTCGCCGACACTGTCGAAGGCGCACCAAGCTTCGACAACAATGGTGGCGACTTCGACATCCTCACGGCGGCCGTGCTCGGTGTCTTGGAAAGCAACGAGAGCTCGTCGGTTGGGCTGCTGCTCGATGGCAACGTGACGTTGACCGCTTTCATCCCCACTGACAAGGCCTTCGAGCGCACCGCAGGTGACCTCGGAATCACCGCCAAGAACGAGGCGAACCTGACCGGCAAGCTGGTAGACACGCTCGGCATCGCGACGATCGAAGAGGTGCTGCTCTACCACGTGGTTCCCGGTGCCAAGATCAATGCCAAGGCCGCCTCGCAGGCTGACGGCGCGAAGCTGAGCATGGCCAATGGCCAGACTGTCAAGGTGAACGTGACCAAGGACGGCATCTTGCTCAAGGACAAGGCTCGCGACGTCCAGAACCCGAAGGTGATCGTGACCAACATCAACCAGGGCAACAAGCAGATCGCCCACGCCATCAACCGCGTGCTGCTGCCGAACCTCTAGACACACCGGCTGTTACTGAGCCAACGAGCGAGGCCCCTCCCGACGGAGGGGCCTCGCTCGTCGTCGCGCCGATCATTGGCAGCCCGTCCCTGTTCCATCGGGGTCGCCCTCGACTGCGGCTATGCTCGCGGCCGTGTTGGCCGTCACAAGCGATCAGCCGGGAGGCCCCGGCGTCCTGAAGCTCAGCGAGGTTCCTGATCCTCACCCTCGTGCGAACGAGGTTGTCGTCGACGTCGTGGCCGCCGGCGTCAACCGAGCCGACCTGCTTCAACGTGAAGGGCGCTACCCACCGCCGACCGGAGCCTCGCCCTATCTCGGCCTCGAGTGTTCCGGCCTGATTTCAGCGGTAGGGGCTGACGTTGTGCGGTGGAACGTCGGTGACGCGGTATGCGCCCTTCTTGCCGGTGGTGGATACGCCGAGCGAGTAGCGGTTCCACAGGGCCAGCTGATGCCGGTTCCGCCTGGCGTTTCGATCCTCGACGCCGCTGCGCTCCCCGAAGTCACCTGCACGGTGTGGTCCAACCTGGTCATGCTGGCCGGACTCAGCGACGGTGAAACCGTCCTCGTCCATGGCGGTGGATCAGGGATCGGGACGATGGCCATCCAGGTTGCTGCCCTGGTGGGAGCTCGCTCGATCGTGACCTGTGGGTCGCTACGCAAGACCGAGGCGTGTCTGGCTCTGGGGGCAAGCGTCGCGGTGAACTATCGCGAGCAGGACTGGCTAGAGGCGGTGAAGGGCGCAACGGCGGGACAAGGGGTGCACGTCGTTCTTGACGTCATTGGGGCGAAGTACCTCGAGAACAACCTGCTCGCACTGGCGTCTGGCGGACGTCTCGTGGTGATCGGGCTCCAGGGTGGGCTGAGGGCTGAGCTCGACCTGGGCCGCCTCCTCTCCCGGCGGCTCGCTGTCCATGGCACGACGCTTCGCTCGCGCCCGCTCAGCGAGAAGGACGAGATCGTCGACGCGGTCATCGAGAACGTGTGGCCGGCGGTGGCCGGCGGTCGGGTGCGTCCCGTGATCGACCGAGTGTTGCCGTGGGACGAGGTGGCTGAGGCTCACGGGGTGCTCGAACGTGGTGACAACGTGGGCAAGGTCCTGCTGCAAGTTGTGCCCTCATGAGCGACACCGGCGACATCGATTGTTCTACGCTTCGGCCCCAGCTGAATAGGCCGCCTCAGCCGGACGGCGAGGCTCATGCGCATTGATGCAAATGCGATTTCGCCCGCTGTTCTTTGCTTGGTAGAGCGAAGCGTCCGCTCGGGCCATCGTCACATCGATAGGTTCGTCAATGCGCCGTGCGGCGAGTCCGATCGAGACTGTCTGCCCCATGGGGACGCCTGCCTTGAGCCGCTCGAGCACTTCGACCGCTTGATCGGGAGTGCAGTCGGGCAACGCGATCGCGAACTCCTCACCTCCCCACCTCACCAAGAGGTCGTCGGGTCGGATGAGTCGCTGCCACTTCTCGCCCAGCGACTTCAGAAGAGTGTCACCAGCTAAGTGCCCGAAGGAGTCGTTGTAGGTCTTGAAGTGGTCGAGGTCAGCGATCGCGATGCAGAGCGGTGCGTCGAGCAGCTCTGGAACTCTCTCGCGCCATGCACGGCGGTTTCCCATCCCGGTCAACGAGTCGGTCGTTGCGCTGTGCCGGAGGGTGTTCATCATGTCGGCGCGCTCGATGGCCCAACCGATCTCTTGAGCGAGGAGAGTAACGGCTGCGCTCGTCTGGTTGGGGAGGTTTGGCCGCCGATCCCGCCAGGCGAGATGAAGTACGCCATGCACCACTCCATCGTGACCGAAGGGGTGCACGAGGATGCTGCGGGTGTCACCCTCTGATCGCGGCGCTGAACTTGCTCGCGGATCACGATGGGTGTCTGGTACGTAGATCGGGCGTCCACCCACATAGGCCTCACCATCTAGTGAGGGCTCACTGAGGGAAAGTCGTCGGTCCGAGTGCTCGATGCCGAGGGATGCGCTGCGCCGTAGGTGGTGTGAGCCGTCAGGCTCAAGGATGAGGACGATGGAGGCTCCGGACACTTCTCGAAGTGCTCGACAGGCCATGCCACGAGGGTCGCTGTCCTGCCGAATTCGCTGGGCGGCACTAGCCACCTGGGTCAGCGTCTGCTGAGCCTCGCGAGCCTCCTGCTCGCTGGCCCCCTGCCGTTGCACCAGCGTCGAGATCGCCCATACGGCAAGGGCCGGAACCGCGGTGAACACTATGATTCGGCGGACGTCTGTTGTGGTGAGGTCGCTAGCCCCGTCAAGCACGGTGACCGCAATGACAGCCGCGAGCATCAGCGCCAGCGTGATGAGGGCGTCCAACCGCTCGCCGTAGAGACTCACCCAGAGCGCAGGCAAGAAGAGGACCAGGGTGGCACCGGAGTCGGCGCCGCCGGTTCCGTAGACCAACAGAGTGAGGGCACCGAGCCAGACATAGACGGTGAGGTTCATCGTCAGCCGATGGGAGCGCCTCGCCACAGCGAGCGTCAGCGCGGTGAGCCCAGCGAGGGTGAGAGCGAGCCCAGCGAGCAGTGGCCCAGGGTGAGCTTGACCATCGCCACCGAGCGAGACAAGGGGAGCGACGAGTCCAGCCACGCCGAATGGCGCGACCTGCAGCGTGGCAGCCCGCAGTCGCGATGTGGAGGAGCTTGGTTCCTTCGGCATCGTGTTTGGTGTGTCGGCAGGTAGGCCGCTGGTCCTGAGCCCGGTGTGAGCACCGGATGTGGGCCGGATGAGTCAGGTCAGGATCAGGCGGACCTTGGCGGCGATCGCCTCGCCGGCGGCGCGGTGTCCATCGGCCTCCCAGTGCCACGGGTCAACGGCGCTCGGCTGCACCACCTCAGAGAGGTCCAGAAAGTCACACGCAATGGTCGCCAGGTATCCACCCAGCGCGTCGGTCAGCGCTCTGGACCGGGCCTCAGCTCCTTCGTGCAGGGCCCTCAGCTCGACGCTCAACGGTCCGACGATGTGCGGGCCGACCACCAGCACTTTCGGGGGCGACGTTCCTGCCGGACCGAAGTCATCGCACCCCCTGACGATCGAGACGAGTTCGCCGGTCCCGCGAACGATATCTGAGACGTCCAGGTAGGGCAGCGAGACGTCGTTGGTGCCTAGCAGAATGACCACGAGGTCAAGCGGGTGGCTGATCTCCATCACTGGCACGAGCAGGTCCTTGCCGTTGCGCCACAGCCGAGGCAGGTAATCAAAGGTTGTGGTGCGACCATTCAATCCGTTCTCGATGACCTCGAAGTCGGCCCCCAGCCTCGCCCGCGTGATGCCAGGCCAACGAACGTCAGGTGCGAACCGCCCCGACTCACTGCCGGGAATGGCACCCCAGGTGTTCGAGTCGCCGTAGCAAAGAACAGTGTGCATAAGAGAAAACTAGCGAGTCAGCGTGCCGTCAGGTGGACGCTCTCTTTCGTCAGTGACCACCTGTGACCAGCCAAGCCCGCGCTTGAAGGGCAAGCGAGCCATCGGGCTGAGCCGGGATGGTGTGGCGCAGTCGATTCGACAGTCGCTGGCGGTGGGTGTCAGACAGGGACGAGCAATAGGTCGGCGCTGGTCCCTGACCCCCGAGGAATGGGCGCCAGTAGTCGTCGAAATCTGTGAATGTTGTGTCGAGTTCGACCGGAGTGCACGTGACGTCGGTCAGTCCGGCTCCCCGAAAGAGTCTCTCCAGGGTGTCTGCGCGGCAGAGGGCGAACCGCATTCCCTCGTCGTAGGTGGAAGCCGAAGGATCTTCGGCCAGAGCCGCGTCCCAGAAGTACCTCAGCATCTGCATCCCCTCTGCGTAGTCCCACACGTAGGCGCTGACGCGCCCACCCGGTGCCGTCACACGTCTCATCTCGCGCAGAGCGCTGGATGGATCGTCCGCAAAGTTCAGTGCGAGCCCGGCGATGACGTGGTCGACTGTGGCGTCCGCCAGTGGAAGGTGGCTGGCGTCACCGCTGAAAAACTGAGCCTTCTGATCCTGAAGTCTCCTCCGAGCGTCAGCAATGAACTCAGGCGACGGGTCAACGCCGACCACAGAGGTTGGCGTGGTGAGTTCCAGAATGGCTTGGCTCAGTGCGCCTGTACCGCACCCGACGTCCAGCCATCTGAGCGCCTCGGGAGGAGAAAGCGATGCGAGAACACGCCGGGCGAGCGGTCGACTGAACCTCCCCATGAAGTACTCGTAGGGGTTAGCGCTCGTCCAGGAATCGTCCGTCATGGGTTCATCATCGACCCGGTGGAGAGTGGCTGCCGCTGAAGGGGCAGATCGGCCAGATCACTATTGTCGATGACCATGGTTGAACCCGCGGTCGAGGTCCGCGGACTCGTGAAGACTTACGCCGGAACCCCAGCCGTCGACGGCATCGACCTGCTCGTGATGCGCGGGGAGTGTTTCGCGCTCCTTGGGCCAAACGGGGCCGGCAAGACAACGGCGATTGAGATCCTTGAGGGTTACCGCGCCCGCGAAGCAGGTGAGGCGTTGGTGCTGGGCCACGACCCCGGTCGACCGACGCGGGCCTGGCGCAACCGCATCGGCATTGTGTTGCAGACGGCCACGGACAACGCAGAGTTGAGCGTGCACGAGGTCGTCAGCCACTTCGCTCACTACTACCCGGCACCACGAGACACAGACCAGGTCATCGACGCCGTCGGCCTGACCGACAAGCGGTCGACGAGGACGAGAAACCTGTCGGGCGGTCAACGGCGGCGACTCGATGTCGCGCTCGGCATCATCGGACGTCCAGAGCTGCTCTTCCTTGACGAGCCGACCACCGGCTTCGATCCGGAGGCTCGTCGCGACTTCTGGAAGCTGATCGGTCAGCTACGTGCCGATGGCACGACCATCCTGCTCACGACGCACTACTTGGAGGAGGCCGAACAGCTGGCCGACCGAGTGGCCGTCATCGCGCGGGGTCAGATTGTTGCCGAAGGCACTCCCTCGGCGCTGGGCGGGCGCGCGACTGCGGACGCAGTCGTGTCGTGGCGGACGCCCGACGGTGTCCAGACAAAAAAGACGGCGGAGCCCACGCGTCTGGTATCGGAGCTGGCTGCTCAGTACGACGGCGAGATCCCCGAGTTAACTATCCGCCGAGCCAGCCTGGAAGACGTCTACCTGTCACTAGTCGGCCGGCAGAACGAGAACGTGTCCGACGCAAACAGGGTGGGCGACCCATGACCCCTACCCTCACCATTGGTTGGCACCGGTTCCGCGTCGAACTCAAGGAGTTTTTCCGGGAACGTGAGTCCGTAGTCTTCACCTTCTCGATGCCGATGCTGCTCATGCTGATCTTCGGATCGGTATTCAGTGGCGAGGTCGCCCCAGGGCTAGGCGTCACGTTCTCGCAGTACTTCCTCGCCGGGATGATCGCCTCCGGTCTTGTGTACAGCTCGTTTCAGCAGTTGGCCATTGCCATTCCGACAGAGCGCGACAACGGAACGCTGAAGCGGATCCAAGGAACGCCGATGCCCAAGGCGTCGTATTTCCTTGGCAAGCTGGGCGTTGTACTCATGGTGTATTGCGGCCAGGTGATTCTTCTGTTGCTCATCGGCGTGGTGCTGTTCGACGTGACGCTCCCCGACACCTGGTGGCAGTGGATCACCTTCTTGTGGGTGAGCACCTTGGGCCTGACCCTGTGCACGCTTCTCGGTATCGCCTTCTCAAGCTTGCCGCGCAGCGGGCGTTCGGCATCCGCCTTGGTGACACCGGTGATCTTGGTGCTGCAGTTCACGTCGGGGGTGTTCTTTGTCTTCCGTGATCTGCCGCACTGGATGCAGGTGTTTGCCTCGTTCTTCCCGTTGAAGTGGATGACGCAGGGGATGCGGGCGGTGTTCTTACCCGGCGAGTTCGCCTCGCAGGAGCCGGCGGGTGTGTGGGAACTCCCCCAGGTGGCGGCGGTGCTCGTTCTGTGGACGGTCGTTGCAATGGTTCTGGCGCTGACCACGTTCCGCTGGCAGCGCCGTGGTGATGGGTGAACTACTGAGCCACCGGACTCGGTGGACTGATTGCCATGCCGCGCTTGTCGTGACAGACGTCTGGCCAGGGGCCGCGCGCCCATTGGAGCCCTGAGCCTGCGGCTGCGACGATGTCGGCTTCGTTCTCAGCGACCAGCTTTGCGGACTCGGTGTGTCGACTGACGTCACCGACACCTGCAAGGGTGAGCAGACCGCGCACATCGGCGAGGCGGTCGGCTAGCCATCCCAGGGGATCGGCGGGGATGGCTGGGTCGAACACCCGGTCTCCAGGCTCGCCCGCGGGCATCGTCGGGTGCCAGTGCATCCGGTCGGCAGCACCGGGTGACGACTCGAGCAGGTCGATGCGACAGACCGCTGGGTGCATCGTCACCGTTGGCGACGCGTAGATGGTCCCGACGTGCGATGAATCGACTGGGCGAATCTCGACCCGCACTCCGCGTTCGCGAGTGTCGGGCGCTGATGCGAACGCTGGGTCTAGAAAGTCGATGCGCGTCACGGTCACCGAGAGGGTGTCGAAAAGCCAGGCCGTCTCCATGACTTCCAACCTATAGATCCGATGGAACCGGTGATGACGCGCGTGCGATCAGTGCACATATCGTGGCTCAGCTCAGTAGTCATGCCGTGGCCGCCTAGCGAACCCACACGCGAAGTAGTCACAACCCGCCAGTTATGAACCATCCCGAAAGGCGATGGGGTACGCGCCGCATCGGGTCTACTGTGCCAGGCGTAGAGGGGGGTGGGGGAGCAATCCCAACGGGGCAACAATGAAGCGCAATGCCGTCTTTCTGACCACGATCGCGGCTGTGGCCGCGCTTACCGCCAGTTCGCCCGCGATTGCTCGCGATGATGGCGATGACGACTTTAGCCCGGGAGCGGTCGGGGTTGGTGACCCGTACTACCCCACCGATGGGAACGGTGGCTACGACGCGACGCACTACACCCTCGACCTGGGCTACGACCCAGACTCGGATCGAATCTCGGGCAGCGTGACGATGAAAGCCCTAGCCACACAAGGTCTTTCACGATTCAACCTCGACATGAGCGGACTACGCGTTCATTCGGTCTCGGTGAACGAGCACCGGGCAGAGTGGCGTCGTGACGGTGACGAGCTGGTCATCACTCCACGTCACGGGCTGGAAGACGGTGACGATTTCACCGTCACCGTTGACTACGCGGGGGTGCCGCAGACGCTGAATGACCTCTTTGGCGTATCAGGGTTCATTCACACCGACGACGGCGCTCTTGTGATGGGGCAGCCGCACGGCGCCGCAACGTGGTACCCAGTCAGCGACCATCCCAGCGATCGTGCCTCTTACACCTTCCACATTCGCGTCCCCCAAGGCCTGACAGCGGTTGCCAACGGTGTTCTGCTCGGGAGAAACACCAGAAACGGACAGACAACGTGGAACTGGGAGGCCAAGGAGCCGATGGCCTCCTACCTCACCACCGCCACCATTGGTGAGTTCACCCTCCACAGTTACGAGGCCGACGGCCTGCGCTACTGGGACGCGGTCGACCCGGATTTGTATGCCCCTGTTGCGCAGCCGACCACCGGAACGCAGTTCGCCCAGTCGCAGGTGGCCAGCAATGGGTACAAGCGTCTGAGTCGAGTAATCGATGTCCCCGCGAGTGGAGGTTCCTTATCGTTCACAGTGACGCGCGACACAGAAGAGCCCTGGGACTTCTTCTTCGTCGAGGCTGTGCGTCCGGGATCTGGAGACTGGACCACACTTGCTGATGAGAACGGTCACACGTCACGGAGCACGGGATGGTCTTGCCCATGGTGGCTGAACATCCATCCATTCCTGTCCCACTACCAGACCCCCAGAAACAACGGCTGCCAGCCGTCTGGCACCTCTGGCAGCTGGTGGGCAGCAACAGGCAGCAGCGGTACCGCCGAAGACTGGAAGCTCGACCTGTCGGCATACGCGGGCCAGCGTCTGCGCATTGCCTTTGCCTACGCGAGTGATGAGATCGTTCAAAGGAGCGGCGTCTACATTGACGACATCGCCACACCGGGTGGTGAGGGGACGACATCCTTCGAGCCGGACGGCAACGTGTGGGATGGCTGGACGGTTCCAGGGTCGCCCAAGGGGAGCCCGACCAACGCCAACGACTGGATCGTTGGAACCGTCGGCGACCTACCGCCGTCGCTCGGCGAGAAGGTCGACAGTTCGTTCGCTCGGCAACCAGACATCCTCAGGTTCCTCAGCCACAAGTTCGGGCCGTACCCGTTCGACGCGGCAGGCGGGATCGTCGACGATGTGTACGACGTTCAGTTCGCGCTCGAGACGCAGACGCGGCCGAACTACTCCCCTGTCTTCTGGGGCGACCAGGAGGACAGCGGCGACTCGGTGGTCGTCCACGAGAACGCCCACCAGTGGTACGGCGACAGCCTGACTGTGCGTCGGTGGAAGAACATCTGGCTCAATGAGGGTTTCGCGACCTACGCAGAGTGGCTTTGGTCTGCACATGAGGGTTCGTCCACCGAGCAGGAGAACTTCGACAGCATCTACTACGGGATCGGGAAGCGATCGAGCTTCTGGAAGGTGGTAATCGGTGACCCCGGGCCAGACCTGCTGTTCGACGGTGCGGTGTACTGGCGGGGTGCGATGACACTCCACCAACTGAGGGAGAAAGTCGGCGACCACGCGTTCTTCCGTACCTTGAAAATCTGGGCGGCGAAGAACCAGTACGGAACCGTGACGACCCGGAAGTTCCAACGTCTCGCGGAGCGTGTTTCCGGACAAGACCTCGACACGTTATTCCGAGTTTGGCTCTATACCCCCGAGAAGCCTCAGCTGCCCGGCTACCGATCGACCGGATCGCGGACATCGACTGAGCTCGTCGCAACAGTTCGCAAGGCGCTGATCACCGCACGGAGGCGCTGAGTTCCAACGACAAGTCAAACGACTTGGCAGCGGCGGCATGTCTGTCGCGGGCTCACTTCAGCCGAGAGTTTCGTCGGGCCTTCGGTGAGACGCTCCACACGTACTTGCTGACCCGCAGACTGGAACGAGCGGCAACTCTGCTGCGCGGTACCGACTCACGACCACGGATAGATCGGCTTGTACTGCCGCTGCTCGAGGAAAGCCGCCCTCAGCCCATCGGGGTACGGGATGTCGAGGACATCGAGGACCTCGGCGGCCACTCTGCTGCCCGACTCAGCCCCTCCGTTGAGGTAGCCCTGGCTGTAGACGGACGTGTGTTCGCCGGCGAAGTGCGCGCGTCCTTCGGATCGTCCCATCAGGCCTAGGAACGAGGTCATGTTGCCTGGTAGGAAGGCTGCGTAGGAACCTTTCACCCACGGATCCTTGGTCCAGTAGTCGAGCCACACACCTCCAACCTGGGCGGCGGCTATCCCCGGAAGCATCTCGTCGAGCGCGTCCAGCGTTTGATCGGCTACTTCCGTTGGGGCCGTTCCATGCGGCTGGTCGGTGGGGTAGGTCGCGCCAGCCGCACCACCGGCGAAGATCGTGACCAGCGCGTACTGGCGATCACTGGAGTCGGCGCTTCCCGATTCCCATGTACTGAACTGGGGATCGTCCGCGCGCTGGAGGTAGCCGCTCCAGTTCTCGAACTCTCTCAACGGCTCGTCGAACTGGAGGAGCACCTTGGAGTTCGTGCCCATCCCTTGTCGGTTGATGGCCAACTTCTTGAGGTCAGAAAACCCGGCTTTGCTCAGGTCGACGTCCTGCATCGCGGTGAATGGCAGTGCAAGCACCAGGAAGTCAGCAACTACCGGCACCGACGAGTTGCCGAACACTAGTTCGTACTCACCGTTGGACAGTGTTCGAACAGATTCAAGGGCGGCATCCAGCGTGACAGAGCCAGCGGGGAGCGAAGCTGCGAGGCCTTGCGGGATCTGGTCGTTGCCGCCATGGATCGTGTAACGCTCGTCGTCGCCCGGCCACTCGACCGCGTAGAAGTCGATCAGGTTCGATGCGGACAACTGGTCGGCGTCGAGTCCGTACCAACTGGCTTGGCCGGCCGAGAAGAGCCGCCCCATGGGCGAGTCGATGGACTCACCGGTCTCGGCTGTCAGCCACTCAGCTTCGGTCATCTCGTCGAAGGCCTGCGCCCTGACTCCCGCGTCTTTGGCGAAGTAGGAGCCATTGCGCTTGGCGACAGAGGTGAGTTGGCGGGACGTCTCGTTGATGGTCGCCATGAAGTCCTTACGGTCGACGTCGACGCCGTCGACCCAGGTCAGCGAGGACGTACCGGGTTCCCAGGTGCTCCAGAGGTCATCGACTTGCAACTTGAGCTCTTGTGCGAGGCCGAGCAGGTGGACGTGGCGGGTGTCAATGAACTCGCCACCGTGCTCACCGACCTGGTCGGCCTCCCACCCGGTTGAGCTCCAGCATCGGCCACCCACCCGGTCGCGTGCTTCGAAGACGCTGACGTCGACGCCGGCTTGGCTGAGTCGGTAGGCGGCGGTCAAGCCGGCGAGGCCCGCTCCCACGACGACGACGCGGGGGCCACCTTTCGAATCTCTGGTTGAGGGCGTGGCGGCGGCGTCCGTCGACGGGGGGCTAGAGGTGCACGCACTCAACGTTAGGCCAGCGCTTAGCATCGTGCCCGACGTCAGAAAGGCTCGGCGCGTCATGGCGCTAGCACGGTGGACCGCTTCGTCAGCAGACATGTCGCGGGCGAGCTGCGACTTGAGCCGAAGCTGCACCATCGACCGCAGGAATCGGTCCTCGGGCGATCGGGGGCCTCCTGGCAACGCATCCCCCTCTTTACTCCGGCCAGCATGGGCGAGATGAGAGTTACAACAGTAACTCGGTTAGTGCCGACCAGCAGCGGATAGGCGACACCGAGTGAGCATCGGGCTACCAGTAGTTATAGGCCATTTCGTGCTATTCAAGAAGCGTCAATCGACTGCTATCTCTGTTTGTCAGAGGAGTCGATATCGGCTGTTCCGCGGAGAGATCGGGTCCCCTCCATACGCCGCAGATGGCGACGACGTGGTTCACGTTCGAGGAGGCTGCTGCACATGAAATTCCCTAGAGTCGTGATGCGCTCGATCATCATTGGTGCCCTGCTTCTCGTGGGCTTGGTCGTACCAGGGAAAGCGCAGGGAATTAGCTACGGCAGGCCCGATATGGGTGGTCATCCGAATGTCGGCGCGCTGATCGGGCTCTTCCCCAGTCTCACCGGTGGTGATGACGAACTCTTCCAGGTGTGCACCGGCACCCTGATTGCTCCGAAAGTCGTCCTTACAGCTGCCCACTGCTTTCCTCCGAACTCCGACGCCAAGGATCGCTTCTTCACGTTCGACCAGTCCTATGAAGCGAACGAAGACGGCGTCGTTGTCGATCCAGACATCTCCCTCTACAGCGGACACCAGGTGGTGCACCCTTCATTCGGAGCGAGTCCGAGAAGAGACAATCAGTACGACATGGCCGTGTTCCTTCTGGATGAGGTGCCAGGCATCTCGCCAGCAGAACTCCCCGCAGCGGGTTTCCTGAACGACAAGGCGTTGACGGGGCAGTCGTTTACGACGGTGGGGTACGGCATCACGAGGGACACCAATCACAAGGCTTGGCAGTCTTTCATGCTCGAGAACTCCATGCGCATGGTTGCCGAGCAGACGCTGACGGAGCGCACCGCTGCATGGGTCACGTTCTCGATGAACTTGGCTGCTGGCAATGGCGGGTCCTGCTATGGAGACTCTGGGGGGCCGCACCTGTTTGGAGATGTTGTCGTCTCCATCACGGTGGGCGGTGACCAGCCTTGCAAGGCCGTAGACAAGACGGTCCGTATTGACACTCCTGTCGCCCTTGAGTTCTTGGGTCAGTACGTCGCCGTCCCGTAGGTGCTTTGTGAGGAATTGACTCTGCTATGCGCAGGGTTCTCTGGTGTTGGTTGCATCATCCCTCTTGGTCGCAGCGTTTCCCGTCCTGGCGGTCGCCGGTCATGATCTGCCTGCCCGCTCGTCGGCTTTGGGGCATAGCCGCGCCGACTGGGCGAGGAACTACACGCAAAGGTTCTACAGCGACGGTGACAACCACAGGCGAGGCATGTGGCTTCCCTTCACTGGGATAGGGTGATCACAGCCCGCGAGGAGGCGTTGATGTTCTTCGACCAGTATCCGCGTTTCGTCGAAACCAGTTCGACTTCCAGCAGGCCTGCGCGACTCAACATGCGTCACCACGCAATGATCGAGTCCAATCGGTCCATCTTTGCGGGTGCGAGGGTCTTGGATCTTGCTAGCCACGACGGTCGTTGGACCTTGGCGGCATTGGACGCTGGAGCATCCCACGCGATCGGCGTTGAGGGACGATCTGAGCTCGTGAAGAATGCCGAAGAGACTTTTGCTCTGTATGGAGTGGACGCAGCGACGTTCCGTTTCATCAACGATGACATCTTTGATGTTCTGCGCGCTCCGGATGAGAACGGGCTGGAGATCGACGTGGTCATGTGTCTGGGGTTTATCTACCACACGCTTCGGTACCAAGACCTCTTTGCCGGTGTTCGCTCCCTCAAGCCGAAGCACTTCCTCATCGACACAGCTGTCATCTCCAGTGAGAGAGCAACGATCCTGGTGCATAGCGAAGATTCTTCGAAGGAATCTGCAGGATTGGATCACACGTTCCAGGTGGACGGGCGCCTGCTTACGGGACGACCCTCGGTCAGCGCGCTCGAAATCATGCTTGAAGCACACGGCTTCACGGTGACTGAGCGTTTCGATTGGCCGGCGTATCTTGAGGCGAACTACCCGAAGAACAAGACGGTCGGCTCTTACCGCGACGGCAAGCGTGTTACGTGGCTATGTGAGTTGGACGTGGTCGCTGCCGTCTGAGCCCGCCCGTTGCCGAGTCGGTGTCCAGACAAGTGCCCTCGGCTGGAATCGAACCAGCGACACACGGTTTAGGAAACCGATGCTCTATCCCCTGAGCTACGAGGGCGGGACGTGCGGGATTCCTTGTGGGAAACCCGCTGGACCCTGCCGCGACCCTCGCGGGCGTTGGTCGGGCAAGTCTAGGGGGCGTGATCTTCGGTCGATTTGGTGCTCTGGGGGTGGTTCGCGCGCCAGTTTGTGGTCTTCGGCTGGTTTTCGGTCGTGCGTGGGGCGGGGGGTATCAGGCAGCGGCTTGGGTGGTGACTGTTGTCGGTCGATTGCCCGTTGCCAGGTGTGGCGGGCCCAAGCGTTCTGGGCGAGTGCGGCCATCAGAACGATGACGGTCTGGTTGTGCAAACCCCACGCGGGGAGCCGCCGGTTGTAGAAGGCGCGTTCGAACTGTGCGTTGAGAGACTCGGTGTCGGCGCGCATGCCGTATACGCGGGAGTAGTCGGGATCGGTTGGGGGCCGGACGCGCGGGTAGTCGCTGCGGTTGAACGTGTGTTCCTCCTCCGTTTGGGTCGGGGTGAGCGGTTCCCAACAGACGTGCGCGTTGTCGTTTGATCGACAGGTCAGGGTGTGGCGGGCGTAGAAGGCCCAGCTGCCGTCCGGTTTGCGATCTCGTTTGGTCTGGTGCCGTGTGACTTCGACGAAGTCGAGGGTTCCGTCGGCGGTGACGACCCGCTCGCAAATCGTTCCACCGGCGGCGTAGAGCGAGTGCCTACCACACTGTTCAATCCAAGCGGTTCGCGCGCGGCTCGGGGGTAGTTGGGCGGTAGCGTGTCCGTGCTTGCCGATCACGATCCCACCGCGCTCTTTGCTCTTGCGACTGTTGACCGTCAGCGACGCCGGACTCGATAAGCGCACCCTGAACACCCGACTCGCCCCGTAGTCCACCCACACCAGTCAAGGAGCCTCATGTCCCCCGCCACGACCGCACCGACCGCCACCGGGGTCACCAGCCAACGCCTGAGCAACCTGCGCCGTTGGAACATCGGTCTCACCGTGCTGCATCTTGGGCAGGCGGCAGCGATGCTCTTGCTCGCCAACGCGTTCGCCATCGGGGTCCTCTCGTCGTTTCCCGATGGCCCCCCGGGAACGAAGGGTCTGACGACCACGACCATCTTCGATGTGCGGATTGGATGGGCCATCGCGCTCTTCCTGGGCCTCGCGGGCCTGGATCACCTGCTGACGGCAACCCTCGCGCGCAAGGTGTACGAGCGAGACCTGGGCCGCGGCATCAACCGCTTCCGGTGGGCTGAGTACTCGGTCAGCGCCACGATCATGGTCATCGTGATCAGCATGTACTGGGGCATCCTCACGATCAACGCGCTGATCCTCGTCGCCGGGGCCAACGTGGCGATGATCTTGTTCGGCTGGTTGCAGGAGCGGATGAACCCTCCCGGGCGAACCTCGACCACCATGCTGCCGTTCTGGTTCGGGTCGCTCGTGGGGATCACCCCGTGGTTGGCGATGTCCGCCAACCTCGTCTACGTCAGCGACGACGCCCCTGGCGCGCTCTTCGTCATCCTTATCGTGCAGGGCCTGTTCTTCTTCTGCTTCGGACTCAATCAGTGGCTCCAGTACCGCGAGGTCGGCCGATGGGCCGACTACGCCTTCGGCGAGAAGACCTATCTGGTGCTCAGCCTCGGGGCGAAGTCCCTGTTGGCCTGGCAGATCTTCGCGGTGTCGCTCGCCGCCTGAGAACATCGAGGTTTGCTCCGGGTCGCACTCAAGCCGGCAAGACGATGCTGCTGCTGAACTGTCTGGCCGCCGCCGTCCCGCCCGATGAGCGCGTCGTCATGGTGGAGGAGGTCTTCGAGCTGCGAGTGCCACTGCCCGACTCGCTCGCTGCCAGGTGTGGCGGGCCCAGGCGTCCTGGGCGAGGGCGGCCATCAGCACGTTGACGGTCTGGTTGTGCAGCCCCCAGGCCGGGAGCCGCCGGTTGTAGAAGGCGCGTTCGAACTGCGCGTTGAGAGACTCGGTGTCTGCGCGCATGCCGTAGACGCGGTCGTAGTCGGGATCGGTTGGGGGCAGGACGCGCAGGTAGTCGCTGCGGTTGAACGTGTGCTCCTCGTCCGCTTGGGTCGGGGTGAGCGACTCCCACCAGTCATGCACGCTGTCGCTTGATCGACAGGTCAGGGTGTGGCGGGCGTAGAGGCACAACTGCCGTCGGGTTCGCGATCTCGCTTCGTCTGGTGGCGAGCGACTCAGCGAAGTCGAGGCTTCCGTTTGCGGTGACGACCCGCTCGTAGATCCTCCCCCCGGCGGCGTATAGCGAGTGCCCACCACCGTCACCGCCAGGTGTCGAAGAGCAGGGCTGTCTGCATGAGAGCCAAGCTACCGAGGTCGTTATGGAGACGGCACGTGGTGGATGCGCGACCTTGGCTACTTGGCGACGGTCACCTCGACGTATCCGGCTGAGTTGTACTGGTCGGCCAGCAGGTAGTGGATGTGGTCCGGTGAGCCATCCCCGGATCTCGGCTGGGTCTGCGTCTAGCTGGTGTCCAATCAATTATGATGACTACACGTCAGGCCAACCTGCTCGCTCTGGGCGAACAGCGATGTTTTGGAGGGCGATCGCACTCCACCAACGAAACTTGGTCATCCTCGACCTGAGTCGTGTCGACATCACGTCGCTACGTAGACCAGAAACTTGTCCTCGGGTGTCGGTGCGAGGTCGTTGTACTCCCCCCGGACCTCAACCGAGTTGAACCCCGCTTGCTTCAACATCATCACAAGCTCACCGCAGAAGTAGAGGTTGGCGGTGAGCCGGTGGCTCTCCGCGGCGACGAGTTCCCCGTCGAGCCATTGGGATGCGTGGATCTCCCAGGACTCCTGTTGCCGCAGCGTGTCGAATCCCAACATCCGTGATTGCAGGGCGTATTCAAAGCCGTCAGGTCCAAGGCGTCGGGCGTGCCCTTGCATCGGTTGCGAAGCCTCTGGCAAATGGTCTTGTCGTGCGGCGAGCCAGTACGCCCACCGGTCGGAGTCGGAGTAGGGCACCTCATTGTCCAGCACTAGCCGCCCTCCGGGTTCCAAGTGATCGCGCAGCTGTCGCAGCGCTTCCTGGTCCTGTTCCCGGGTCGATGCCAGACCCAATCCACCGCAAACGACGATCGTTCGGTACCGACGTGGCAGATCGAGCTCGTGCATCGCCTGGCAGTACAAGTTCGCTCTGGCGCCCACAGACTCAACTGCGTGATGGCACAAAGCCAACATGTCAGGTGAGATGTCGCACCCATCGACATCAAGCCCAGACTCGACATAGGGGACCAGCAGCCGGCCGCTGCCGCACGCAACGTCCAGCGCCGGCTGCCCTGCCTCCACGAACCGACGGAAGTAAGCGATTTCCGGACCAGAGTCGCGAAACAGCGACCACCATCGAGCGACCAGTCCGTGATGCCAGCTCTGTGGCTCGACGGGGGTCATGGGGCTGAACACTAGCCGGTGAGAGGGGCTATTCCTCGGCCACCATCGGCGCATGAATCGAGCTGATGCGGTCCTGCTGATGGGTAAACTTCACACGGTGCGGAACACCTACTACTCGGGTGGATCGGGCGCGTGTTCTTGCGGACCATGGCCTGGTGTCACTTCGTCGCTGCATGATTTGCCGTCCACGCATGAGGCGGGAAGTCATCGATGATCATGGTCAGGTGCGGGGCAGTCCCACGAACGTTGACTGGGGCTTGCTCGTCTCGGCGAGCAAACCCGCGCAGGCTGTCGTTGACGCGCAGCCGATCTCCCTGAGGGGCCCTCAGTACCAGGTCCACGCGCAGGCCGTGATGCGCCAGCCTTGGTCGCCCTCCTGGGCTGTCATCGCCATGTAGCCCACTCTTTGCGCTGGTGCGCCGTCTTCTAGCCATCGCACGTCGACCGGGACGACGACATACGCGCTTCGGTTGCCACCCATCACTTTGCCCGATCCCTCGAGACGAACTGATGGTTCAGACATGCCGAACTCGCCGGCCATGCGAACCATGTCTTGGTACCACCTGGTCGCCGCACGGCTTCCGCTCCATGCGTGAGGAGGGAAGTCGTCGATGATCAGTGTCTCGTCCTCACAAGCGGCCTGGATGAGATCGACGTCGTCATTGTTGAAGGCCTCGACGAATGCGCGAACCGCAGTCATGGGACCGAGATCGGTCACATCAACCATCTGCGACCTCCCAGAGGACAGCACCCTTGTATCTGTGCGCTCACGTAGCACCCTAACGCTGTGGTCGCTATCGAGTCATGACGTGAGACCGACGCCGCTGGACCGGCGGCAGAGTGAGTTCGGGAGGGTTTAGGTGCGCAGCTGAGGGGCACCGAGAAAGGTTGAGGCACGACCACTCGTCTCCGCGAAGAATCGCGACACCCTCACTACGGGAAAGCCGGGGAGGTCACCGTGGCGGCCTGAGGGCGGTCGTTGTGGTACAGGACAGTCAAACACCCTCGGCGAGCTGGCGCGCGTATTCCTCGGCGTCGTAGGTTCCGATCGACTTCTCGATCAATCCATTGTCGCCCAGCGTCCAGGACTCGAATCCGTCCACCCGAACCGACTTGCCGGTGCCGCCGGGCCCGGTGTTGGTGCCGGTGAACGTCCAGTGGTACTCAACGGAGTCGTTCTCCACGATCAGGTCGCGCAAGTAGACCTGCATGTCAGGCAGGCCTTCGTAGAAGCTTGCCGCCACGGCTGTGAGGGCCGCTGTGCCAACGGCAGCCGCACCGCCGTTGATCGCCAAGGAACCATTCGGTGCATAGTGCGCAGCGACAGACGCGGGATCCCCGCTGCACCAGGCCGCCGTGTAGCTCTCGGCGAACGACCTGAGCTTGTCGATATCCTCGGCCACGGGGTTTCCTTCCGGATAGCACTCCATCTCCGTATGAGCCCACGGTAGAGCACGGGCGCATCCGCTCGCATGGAATGCGAGCAGCTCTAGACCGGAGGACCGATCGGGATCGACGTCAGCGTCCACTAGCGCGTCTCGGCGAAGTGGCCACCCTGCAGCCACGATGATCGATCGGGTCGCATGTCAGCGCGGCCACCCTTCGCGTGCCTCCCTGAGCATGCCAGTGGAGGGCCGCAGGCTGCAGCACTGACATTCGGTCGAGCATCGCCATCAGGTCAGCGTGTTTGTAGGACTCGACGGTCTGCGTCAACGAGGACACGAGGACCTCGGCGACTTCGTGAGCGTCCGGGGGCATCCAGACAGCGACCGCGGAGCTGTCGCCCAGATGCCAGACACCACCTGCGTCATATGCAGCCGCAGAGGTCTGCGACAGAAAGATGGGAAAGCCTTCGAGATCGCGTTCGGTCTCGGGATAGAGCCATCTCTGCACCGGATCCTCGGCAAACGCCAGGATCAATGTGGCTTCGGCAGCCGCCCGCTGATCGTCGCGAACTAGTGAAGCTCCGTCGCGTCTCATGCGGAGACCCTATTGGCACTCTGGGATCCAGCCCAGAGTCCTGACCGGCCTGTAGCACAGTGCGCGGCACCGACGCCGCCTCCCGAGCGTGCTCCTGCGAACTCTTGTGTGACAGATCAGACTTCATAAGGGAGGTCCACAAAGGTTGACTTAGGACTACTTGTCTCCGCGGCCAAGCCGACAGCCGGAACGTGCGGGATTCCTGTGGGAACCTGCTGGACCCTGCGGCGGCCCTTGCGGGCGTTGGCCGGGCTCAAGTTCCTTGGCCGGTTTCCGGTCGTGCCTGATCTAAGGAGGTTGCGTGAAGTGTGAGGCCCGGGTGTCAGGCAGCGACTTGAGGAGGTGATGGTTGTCGATCGATCGCCTGCTTCCAGGTGTGTGGGCCCAGTCGGAGTCGGGATCGGTCGGTGGCCGACGACGAGCCCCAGGGGAGCATGGAACCCAGGGACAGGATTGTCACGATCCACGCAACAGTTGCCTGCCCGAACTTGCTGCTCGAGTCGTTCCGCACTCCCATGTGGCACCGTCCCATCGATTCAGAATGTACTTCGGGTGGAACTGCACTGCCTCGTCCCAGGTTCGGGCCAGCGCCGCAGTCTTCGACTCAACTGAAAGTTGCTCGAGCACGAATGCTGCTTCCAGATTTGGCCATATCTACTTCCACGGTTAGGTCCGCAGCGATGCCACGACCACTTCCCCCGCGGGGACAGTCACAGTTTGCGATCGACCGATTGCCGCGATCTCCGCTGTTGCCGTCGGGACTGTAACCGACTGCTGTGACTCTGGGTCAAAAATTTGTGCGGCTTGCCAGAGCAGAAGATTCAACACCCCAGTCCGAGTCCCGGTGAGCAACCACCTCACATTCGCGGGTGCCCCGACTTTGAGGCGCACTGGCTCTGGGGTAAAGGGCCGACCGGGATCCTTCAGCGATGCTAGGAATGTCCGCATGACATCCGCTTCCGGCTTCTCGGTCCAGGTCGCGGAGTCAAGACTGGGGGTTCGCCACAGGCCGAAACTGGACTCGATATCAGCGTTGTCGGGATCGGGATCGTCAAGCAACTCATAGCGAATGCTTTGACAGCCGCGGGTAAAGAACTCAAGGACAGTGATGGGAGCGTAGGCAGCCGAAACCTCCTCAGGAACCGGCAGGTGCCCGTCTGGAGTGGCCATTGCGTTTGTGTATCCGGTCTCGGTGACCCAAGTGGGTACATCGCCATACGCTTCGTTGATCCACCCGAGACGCTCGTCCACGAGGTAGTCCGGATAGCGCCCTCCGAAGTACCGATGCAAGCCCGCGTAGTCGAAGTAGTTCTGAACACCGAGTGAACCCAACCTGAGATGGTCGGCGTAGGCGGTGGGGACGGTGGCGTGTAGTGAGGGGCCGATGACTTGTGTACTGGGCATTTCGGTTTTGACGAATTCGTAGATGGCTTTTTGCACATCTAGCGTCTGTTCAGCCCAGTCTGCAGGTGGACTCCCACCACCTCTGATGTTGTTGGGTTCATTGACTCCTTCAATGGCGATGATGACGTCAGCGGCATTGTCCCGAATGTGCGCCAATCGGGAATTGAGGGCGGTGGTCGACTGTGTCCAGTCCGGTGGGGTGACGGTTGCTACCCATCCCAGTCCGAGGCTGCGCGCCTCGCTGACAGTTTGAGCAACGCTCTCCAGCCCCTCGGCATAGAGGCCCCGGAAGTACCGCACGTCGAGCGTTGCCAGGCGATCGATCCACGCGCCAGTGTCGGCGTAGACCGTGGTATTGAAGTTCGGGTGCGTACAGACGCCATAGGACTGATAGATCAGGTCTGAATGGACGGGCACCACCTGCTGCGCGACGGGGCTTGCCAGGGTTGCCTTCTCGAGGTCTGATCCTGACCTCCGGAGGGTGAATGCGAGGCCAGCTACCCCGGCCCCCGCAATCAGAGCCCTGCGGGTGAGCCCCATGTCCACCTCCCCCAAGGGACCGGTGCCGATCCTGAGGAGTTCAAGGAGTCGGATCGAGGTGGAAGCGCTGGAAGGGGACACTGCACGGGTGACCTGGGGAGAGCCACATCGATCGACTCTCTGACTCACAGATCATCGCGAACAGGATAGTTGAGCCTTCGTCCCCATCGACCGGGTCGGGGTGCACGCAGATCGATTGGTCTTCGCCGGCATGGTCGGCGAGGAGGAGTGACACGTCCTCGACAGTCGCCGTTGAACCACTTGCCAGCGACTGTGCCCGCCTGAGTCTGGATGCACTGCCATCTGACACCTCGAAGGTTTGCTTCGCCACGTCGGGGTCCAGCGCGTGGTTAGTGTGCACCTGGCTCGATACGAGTGCTGCAGTTGTCGCCGTAGTCTCGATCACGCACGACTCGCCACCGGCGAACGTGCAGAGGTATGAGTAGCCACCAGCACGGCCCGATCGGTTGGCCCGCTTGAAGGCATCGGCGGGGTCGACGGCGTCCAACAGGGAACGGGCCACAAGCGCGCGCGGGATGCCCGGACGTTCGTCTTTGGCCGACAGCGACATCGTTCCGAACGCGGCGCCGTATTCGTTCAGGCCAACCAGGGGCAGGGTTCCCGCTACTACTGGGGCGAGCAGGACAGGACCATCGTTCGGTGAGTCTCGAACGATCCCCACCGCACCGTCATCGCCCGAGTACCACTGCTCGTTGTGCCCCAGAAGGGTGGTTCTGTCCGCCTTCAAAACAACGTCGGTGCAACGTTCGGCAGCAGTGGGCGCCGGATTCGCGAGCTCGACGATGCCGTAGATCTCCTCGAAGGCGTTCGCGGCGAATAGATCCAGGAACGATTGCTCGGCCCCAGCGGCGATACCGCGTATTTGCTTCACCAGGTCGGGCAGCGCCACCTCGGACGCCTCGACGAACGGGGTGAGTATCGATTCGAGCGCGAGACGATCGATTCCGTGCCGCGCCAGGTAGCGGCTGTTGAAAGCCACTGATTTGGCGATTGCTTCGCGAAACGCCCCACCAATGATCGCGCCGCGCTCGAAGGGCGTGCCCTTTGCTTCGACGGGCGTCAACTCGGGGCTTGGCACAGCGCTCGAGGGTTGGGGTGATTGGCTGAGTTCGGGCTGCACCCTCAAAGTCTAGTTCCGGCGGTCAACCGTCCGGCAGCTTCCCTGCCATCGCTGAGTCCAGTTGGACACGTTGCCGGTGAATGACCCCGGTTAGTCAAGTGCGCCGACGAACTGCGCGTTGTAGAGGGCGAAGTACACCCCCTGCCGTTCGAGGAGCTCGGAGTGAGTGCCCTGCTCGACGATCTGCCCAGCCTCCATCACGATGATTTCGTCGGCATCGCGGATCGTGGATAGCCGGTGCGCAATGACGAAGCTGGTTCGGTTAGACCTCAGGGCGCTCATAGCCTTCTGCACGAGGACCTCTGTTCGGGTGTCTACCGAACTTGTCGCCTCGTCAAGGATCAAGAGGGACGGGGCCGCGAGGAAGGCTCGCGCGATCGTGACCAACTGCCGCTCACCCGAACTGAGGTTGCTGGCCTCATCGTCGATGACCGTGTCGTAACCATCCGGGAGAGCGTGAACGAACCGGTCGACGTACGTGGCTCGGGCTGCGTCCTGGATCTCCTCTTCACTGGCATCGGGTCTTCCGTAGGCAATGTTTTCTCGAATCGTCCCGCCGAACAACCAGGTTTCCTGCAACACCATGCCGATCTGGCTTCTTAGGTCACTCCGGCACATCGAAGTGATATCTGTTCCGTCGAGGGTGATCCGCCCGGCGTCGAGTTCGTAAAAGCGCAAGAGCAAGTTGACCAGAGTGGTCTTGCCAGCTCCCGTCGGTCCGACGATCGCGACGGACTGCCCGGGCTCGGCCACCAGCGACAGGTTTTCGATGAGCGGTGTACCCGGGACGTACCGGAAGGAGACATCCTCGAACTCCACCCGACCGGTCGTTTCCACGGGGCGTGCTGGGTCGATGTGGTCCGGAATCTGGTCTTCGGCGTCCAGCAGCTCGAATACTCGTTCGGCCGAGGCAACACCTGACTGCAACAGGTTCGACATGGACGCCACCTGTGTGAGGGGCTGACTGAACTGCCGCGAGTACTGGATGAATGCCTGGACGTCGCCTAGTGACATCGTCCCCGACGCGACACGAAGGCCACCGAACACGGCGATGAGAACGTAGTTCAGGTTTCCGATGAAGGTGATCGCCGGCATGATGATTCCGGACAGGAACTGAGCGCCGGCGCTGGCCCGGTACAACGATTCGTTCCGTTCAGCGAAGACTGCTTCAGCCTTTGCCTGGTGTCCGAAAACTTGCACGAGAGCGTGACCGGTGAACGTCTCTTCAACGTGCGCGTTGAGTGTGCCGGTCTCGTCCCATTGCTGGATGAAGAGCGGCTGAGATCGCTTGGCAATCAGCATCGTGACGACGATGGACAGCGGTATCGAGACCAATGCCACCAAAGCCAGCGTCGGCGAGATCAGCAGCATCATCGCCAAGACGCCCACCAAAGTCATCACCGAGGTGAGCAGCTGACTCAGTGTTTGCTGCATGGTCTGCTGAATGTTGTCGATGTCGTTGGTGACACGACTGAGCAGCTCACCCCGAGGGTGAGTGTCGAAGTAGCGAAGCGGCAGTCGGTGAAGCTTCTCTTCGACGGATCTACGCAAGCGCAACACAGTGCGTTGCACCACGCCGTTGAGGATGTATGCCTGAAGCCACATCACCAGGGACGCCCCGACGTACAAGGCGAGCACGAGGATCAGGGTGCGGCCGAGCGCGTCGAAATCGATCTCCTGTCCAGGGACAACCGTCATGCCCGACAGCAGGTTTGCGTAGCCGTCCTGCCCCGCAGACCTCGCCGCGTCGATCGCCTGCTGTTGCGTCATGCCAGAAGGAAGCTGAGCGCCAATAACGCCGGAGAAGATGATGTTGGTGGCGTGGCCCAGGATCCGCGGGCCGATGACCGACAACGTGACGCTGAACACCGTCAGCATCACCACCAGCAGAGCTAGGGCGCGTTCCGGATGAAGCTGAGCGAGGAGCCTCCGGGCAGAGGGAACGAAGTTGAGCGACTTCTCGGTCGGCATGGCCGCACCCATCGCCGCCCCAGGTCCATGTCGCGGTGTCGAACCTGGGGGTGGACGAGTCCCCGACTGAGTGCTCATGCGGCACCCTCTGTTGGGAGTTGTGACTCCACGATCTCGAGGTATGTGTCGCAGGTCAGTAGCAGTTCGTCATGCTGGCCTACGCCGACCAGTGCCCCGTGTTCGAGCACCAGGATCTGGTCGGCATCGATGACGCTTGAGACCCGTTGCGCCACCATGAGCACGGTGGCGTTGCCCGTCTCTGCGCGCAGCGCCGATCGGAGGCGAGCGTCAGTGGCCAGATCGAGTGCCGAAAAGGAGTCGTCGAAGAGGTAGATCTCCGGCCGGCGAATGATGGCACGCGCGATGGCGAGACGCTGTCGCTGTCCACCCGAGAAGTTGGTGCCACCTTGAGCCACCGGCGCGTTGAGTCCGTCAGGAGCGGCTCGGACGAAGTCCTCTGCTTGTGCGACCCCCAAGGCACTCCACATCTCGGCCTCGCTGGCATCGGCCTTGCCGTACTGCAGGTTGCTCGCGATCGTCCCGGAGAACAGGTAGGACTGCTGCGGAACGAGCCCGAGCCGAGCGTGCAAGGCTCTGGGCGCCAAGTCTCTGACGTCGACACCGTCGACGCGTACCTCACCTGCCGTGGCGTCGAAGAGCCTGGCAACAAGGGATATGAGCGTTGTCTTTCCGGCCCCGGTGCTGCCGACGATTGCGGTCAGCTGTCCCGGTCTCGAGACGAATGTGATGTCGCGCAGGACCGGTTCCTCGGCCCCTGGGTATTGCAGCCCGGCACCCACTAGCTCGACTGTTGCGTGAGAGATCGGTGTCGCGCCGGTGGTGGTGGCGGGAACGACAGTCGAGTCGGTGTCGAGGACCTCACGGATCCGATCGGCGGCGACCGTTGCGCGGGGAATGAGCACGACCATGAAGGTGGCCATCATGATCGCCATGAGAATCTGGATCAGGTACGCCAAGAAGGCAGTCATCGACCCGATCTGCATCTGACCGCTCGCCACCCGGTGCCCACCAAACCAGATCACCGCAACGCTGGCTGCGTTCAGGACCAGCATGATCGTGGGAAACATCAGGGCCATCAGGCGGCCTACACGAAGAGCGGTGTCGGTGAGGTCTTCGTTCGCCACCCCGAACCGCTGCTGCTCGATCGGCTCGCGAACGAACGCGCGCACCACGCGAATGCCCGTGATCTGTTCCCGAAGCACCCGGTTGACCACGTCGATTCGGGCCTGCATGAGACGGAACTGCGGAACCATGCGGGTAACGATCAGGGTGATCACCACCAAGAGCACCGTCACGCTAACGACGATCAGCCAAGCGAGTCCGAGGTCTTGGCGAAGGGCCATCACGATGCCGCCGACGCACATGATCGGGGCCGTGATCATCATTGTGCACGACAACAGCACCAGCATCTGGACCTGTTGGACGTCATTGGTGTTGCGGGTGATCAATGACGGAGCGCTGAAGTGCGCCATCTCCCTGGCCGAGAAAGTGCCGACCTGCTGAAACAGCGAGGAGCGGGTGTCTCGCCCGAATGCCATCGACGCATGGGCGCCGTACCAGACCGCGGCGATGGTGCAGACGATCTGGACGAGCGTCACTGCCAGCATGATGCCGCCGATGCGCACGATGTATCCGGTGTCTCCGGTGGCGACACCGTTGTCGATGATGTCGGCGTTCAGCGTGGGGAGGTACAGAGCGGCGATCGTGGCGAGGAATTGCAGGACGACGACTGCAGATAATTCTCGTTTGTAGGGTTCGAGGAACCGCCGCAGAAGGGGGATCAGCACCCGCTAGGGCCAGACTCTCGACGCCATTGGCCGACG
>JBDTTS010000003.1:0-25550 GCA_039930525.1 Actinomycetes bacterium
GCGTCGACAAGATCGAGCGACACGTGAACTTGCTCGCGTAGCACCTCGAAGCGTGCATAGCAGTCACCCTCAAGTCGGGTGACTACTCGTAGTACGTCCTGCAGCTCGCCGTAGGCCAGGTACGGCTCATCGCGCCGAAGGTCGATGTCGACACCGGACGCCCGCGCGATAGGTCCTGAGAGGCCGTATTGCATGACTTGCTCTTTCGTCACGACCCCCACACCTTGAGTGCGAGCGGCGAAGATCTCGTTGCCAAAGACGAGATTCTCAAGTTGCGGCAGTCGATCGCGAACTCCCGCAACTGCAGTCCGCACCCGGTTGAGCCATCCGTTGGGCAGGTCCTCTTTGAGTCCTCCGACGCGGTTGAACATGAAGTGCATTCGCCCGCCCGAGATCTCTTCCATGACCTCTTGAACCGCTTCGCGTTCGCGGAATGCGTAGAAGACCGGCGTGATCGCTCCAACTTCCAACGGGTAAGAGCCAAGAAACATCAAGTGATTGAGAACTCGGTTCAACTCGGCGAGCAGGGTGCGCGCCCAAACCGCGCGTTCAGGGACCTCCATCCCAAGCATCCGTTCAACGGCAAGAACCACACCCAGCTCGTTCGAAAAGGCAGACAGCCAGTCGTGTCGGTTCGCGAGCATGATGATCTGTCGGTAGTCGCGCACTTCGAAGAGCTTCTCAGCGCCGCGATGCATGTAGCCGATGACAGGCTCGGCTGTCACGATGCGTTCGCCATCAAGCACCAACCGGAGCCGTAGGACGCCGTGAGTAGCCGGGTGCTGCGGCCCGATGTTGAGCACCATGTCGGTCGCGACGGTGCCGCTTCCGGTGCTTACCACTCGCTCCTCTGTCACGGGGTGATCCTTCCATGCCGGCGCAACGGTGGTTGGAAGGTAGGTTGCCTGAGTATGAGCAACGATCCATTTGTGGCTGGCGAAGACGAGTGGGTGCCGGTCAACCCGCGCCTTGCCACCGGTCGGCGCCTTGTCTCGATGAGCCTTGTCGCGCTAGTCACGATCTTGGTGGTGGCGATCCTCACGGTTGGCGGCTACCCCGAGTACGGCTTCGTCGCCCTGCTTCTGGGTGTGGCCACTGCCCTGTGGCTGTGGTGGCTCATCGGTCGCCAGGTCAGGGCGATCGGATACGTCGAGCGCGCCGACGACCTGCTCGTGGTTTCCGGCATCCTCTTTAGGCGCCTCGTGCTGGTTCCCTATGGCCGAATGCAGCTGGTCGACGTTCGGCGCGGACCGTTGGAGCGCTACCTAGGGCTCGCCACCGTGCAGCTGCACACGGCAGCCGCAACCACAGATGCCACGATCCCCGGGCTCCCACCAGAGGTGGCCGGGCGCCTGCGTGATCAGTTGGCGGCGCTTGGCGAGCAGCGGAGCGCCGGCCTGTGACACCCCCGCGTCGCACGCACCCCGTGACGCCGCTCGTCACAGGGGTGAGAGCTGCACCGGTGCTCATCATCGGGGTGTTTGTCATCGGCGATGGCGCGGCCACCGACGTGATCGGGGGCCTCGGTACCGGGGCCATGATCGTCCTGATCCTCGTCGGCGTCGGCCTCTATGCCTACATCGCGTGGACCCGGTTGGAGTTCTTCTACGACGACGACGGAGACCTGCGCATCACGTCAGGACTACTGGTGCGCAACGAACGACGAGTCCAGCTGTCGCGCTTGCAGTCGGTGGATGTCACCCAGCCACTGCTTGCCCGGCTGTTCGGGCTCGCCGAGCTGCGTCCAGACGTTGCGGGCACATCGGCTGAGGGGACCACGCTCCGCTATCTCTCACTCAGTGACGCCGAACAGCTGCGCGCCGAATTGCTTGCGCGCGCTTCCGGACTTCGTGATGAGCCGGACGCCGTCGCCCAGACCGCACCTGAGCAGGTGCTCGTGCAGGTGCCGTCTCCACACCTGTTGGCCTCGCTGATCCTGCAGCCCATCACGGTCTTTCTCATTCTCTTGATACCGGCTGTAGTGGCTTTCGCCGGCGTCGCCGGGGTGTGGGAGTTGGGGCTGTCCGGGATCTTTTTGGTATTCGCCCCAGTCACCGTTGTCGGTGGGCAGTTCTTGAAGTACTTCGGCTTCACCGTTGCCCAGTCTTCTGACGGACTCCGGCTCCGTTTCGGGCTCACCTCGCATCGTTCCCAGACCGTGCCACCTGGGCGCGTTCAGGCGGTACGCATCGAACGACCCCTGATGTGGAAACCCTGGGGCTGGGTCCGCGTCGTCGTGAACGTCGCAGGAACAGCAGGCGGCGGTGATTCTGAGGAGCGGCCGTCGGTCGTGCTACCCGTGGCGCCGCTCCCGGTTGCCCGAGCAGTCTTGCAACGAGTTCTTCCAGGCGTCGACCCGTTCGCCGTGGCTTTGGCCCCTGCCTCGCCAGCGGCCCGATGGCGTGCGCCGCTGCAGCACAAGCAGCTCGGTGCCGGCGCAACCTCGTCGGTCTTTGTGACCCGGCGCGGATGGTTGGTGCCGCAGTGGGACATAGTGCCGCACGCCCGCACGCAGAGCGTGCGTGTGGTGCAGGGCCCGTGGCAGCGCTGGCTTGGGGTCGCGTCGGTGCATGTCGACTCGACTCCTGGCCCCGTGTCAATCGTCGCGCTCCATCAGCAGACGGACGCGGCTCGGGAAATGGCAGATGCCCAAGCACGACGAGCTGGACTGGCGCGACGCCTAGGTGGCCCCGGGCAAGCCGAGAGCGGATCCATCGAGCCAGTCGAACTCCATCCCGCACCCCTTGGACTGCAGCAGCCACCAGAACGATCCGAGAGCTGAAGGGTCGAGCAATTCGGCAGCCTGTGAGGCGCGCGACAACGCCTCGACGTATGCATGCGGGTCGCGGTGCGCTAGCTCCAGCGGCGGACGCCCTGCCTTGAGTCCGAGTGCTCGCAGCGCGTCGGCTTGGCGAAGCAACGTTGTCGTCTCGGCGCCAGCGGCAGTGCCCGATGCCGCACAGGCGTCGATGGCGACGTGAGCGGTGATGTCGCACGAGCCGTCGGGGAGGGGAACGACCTGGTGGCCGTCGCGATAGCCAGTGAGGGTTCCCTGCGCGTACGCCCCAACGGCACGCTCGCTAGCGACGTGCCCGTAGTCAATGGCCAGTGAGACGCCCCGATCGAGAACGCTGACGATCTTGGACCATGCGGCGTCGCGTTCGATCCCGAGCTCGGCACGATCGCCTGGCTCACTGACCGGCCACCAGACGTCGATCCATGCTTGTTGCTGCTTGGTCAGGGGTAGAGCGGAGACTTCTTCGCCACTCGTCGAGTCGACGGTGAGCAGCCGAAGACCTCCGCCCTCGGCTGCTTGTAGGACGTCGCAGGGCACGTTGTCGAGATACTCGTGGGCGATGACGAGGCCGGTGACACTTGTCGGAAGCGTGTCAGTCCAACCCACCATGTTGGGCAGGTCGGTCGGGCGCGGCCTGACCTCAACGCCCAGTGGCGCGAGGCGCCTCACCAGGTCGTCTGGAAGCAGGGCGCACAAGTCGCCGAGAAGGCGGCCGTCGCCGGTGCCCACGTCGATCACATCGAACCGAGGGGGCCTTCCCAGCGCGGCGTCCAGCGCAGTGACCAGCTCGATGAGACTCTCGGCCAGCATCGGTGAGGTGTTCGCACTCGTGCGGAAGTGTCCTTCAGGGGAGTTCTGTCGATAGAACCCATGGGGGCCGTACAGTGCTGCAGCCATCGCCGTCGCCCAGGTCTGGTGCGTCAAGGGCTGTCACTCCAGTCAACGGGAGTCGATCGCCCCGACACCCAGTCGTCGCGCAAAATGGCGTACCCGATGCCGTCATGGAGTGTGCCATCGCTGTCGGGCCAAGCCCGGCGGTAGTGAGCTTCTTTGACGTAGCCGCAGCCGGTCAGCACGCGGCGCATTGCCAGGTTGTCTTGACGGGTCTGCGCCTCGATCCTGCTGGCGTGGGAATGTTCGGTGAACACCGTCGATGTCAGCCAGTTCACCGCTGATCTGCCTATGCCCTTCCCTCGATGAGGGCCATGGATACGCAGGTCGAAGAGTGGATCACCGTCGTCAGGGTGGAGATCTTCTATGTGGACAAAGCCCACTCGCTCACCACTATGGGAAATCCAGTAGGTGCGATCTGAGGGGCCGTCGAGCGAACCCGAGTCGATCAGCGCCTCCACCTCGGTCCGATCTGGGTGACTCTTCACGTGGAAGGGCCAGACATTCGAGCACCAGAAGGCGGCCAGGGCCGCCGCGTCCTCTGGGTCGCCTGCTCGAAACCGAACGAAATCTACCTGCATGCCGAGCAGGGTAGTTGGCGGCCGATAGAGGTCGTGCCGGTGACCGACTACGCTGTCATCACCCTCGTCCGGTACCCGTCAAGGACTGGAACGCCTCGTGAACTCATCTCTTCCCCCCGAACCCCCGGCCCGACCGGGTCGCCTTGCTGTTGGCGTCATCGGGACCGGCCGGGTGGGCGGTGTGCTCGGCGCGGCCCTCGAACGGGTCGGACATCGGGTGGTTGCCGTCTCGGCGGTTTCTGACGACTCGCTGTCGAGAGCTGAGACACTGTTGCCCGAGGCATCGGTGGTGTCGCCGCCCGAAGTGTGTGCCGCGGCTGATCTAGTTCTTGTCACGGTTCCCGACGACCAGTTGCCGGGGCTGGTTGAGGGCCTGGCTGCCGTCGACGCATGGCGCCCCGGTCAGCTCGTGGCGCACTCGAGCGGTCGCTTCGGCATCGCCGTTCTTGCGCCGGCCCAGAAGGCCGGCGCGGTTCCGCTCGCCCTGCACCCGGTGATGACATTCACCGGCACCTCGATAGACGTCGATCGTCTTGCTGGCGCCTTCTTCGGCGTCACCGCCCCGGCTGCCTTCCTGCCGGTCGCCGATGCGCTCGTGCTCGAGATGGAGGCCGAGCCGGTTCATATCGAGGAGCGAGTGCGCCCGCTCTATCACGCGGCCTTGGCGCACGCGTCGAATCACCTGGCCGCGCTGGTGGCGTCCAGCGCTGACCTACTCGAGTCGGCAGGCATGGACGATCCCCGACGTGTCTTGCGTCCACTCCTCAGCGCCACCCTCGACAACGCCCTACGACTCGGTGACCAAGCGCTGACCGGGCCAGCGATGCGGGGCGATGCTGAGACAGTGGCGCGCCACATCGATGAGATCGGAAACGTGTCTCCGCAGTCGGCCGACCTCTACGTCGCGCTGGCCCGCGTCACCACGCGACGAGCGGTCGATGCGGGCCTGCTCAAAGAGGCTGACGGCGATATCGTGCTGGAGGCCATCGAGGGTGCGGAGGGAGACGCGTGACTGCCGTTGCGCGCACTCGTGCCGAACTGGCCGCCGTCCGATCCGATTGGGCGATGACGGGCGACTCCGTTTCCGTTGTCATGACCATGGGGGCATTGCATGCCGGGCACGCCGAACTGATTCGGCGCTCGAGAAGACGTGACGATCGGGTCATCGTGACTGACTTCCTCAACCCTCTGCAGTTCGCGCCTGGCGAGGACCTCGACAAATATCCCCGTACTTTTGCTGCCGATCTCGAACTCTGCAGCACCGAGGGTGTTGACCTGCTGTTTGCACCTGGTCCCGCTGAGATCTACCCAGAAGGTGACCCGGTCGTCCGAGTTGGTGCTGGTCCGATCGGCGATGTGCTGGAGGGGGACTCGCGCCCAGGGCACTTCGATGGCGTCTTGACGGTCGTGGCGAAGTTGCTGCACCTCACGACCCCTCATCGGGCCTACTTCGGCCAAAAGGACGCTCAGCAGCTTTGGCTCATTGCTCAGATGGTGCGCGATCTCGATATCCAGGTCGAGGTCATTGCGGTTCCCACCGTGCGCGATGCAGATGGGCTAGCGCTTTCAAGTCGAAACATCTACCTGGTCGACGATGATCGCGACGATGCCCTGGCCCTCCACGAAGCGCTAGAGGCTGGGACCGCCGCTGCGCCGAGCGGCCCGCGTGCGGTTGTCGCGGCTGCTGAGGCCAGGCTCGCGGCGTCCGGCGTCAAGTCCGACTATGTGTGCCTTGTCGATCCTGAGAGCTTCACCACTCTGGAACGGCCAGGTGCGGCGCTGTTGCTGGTCGCGGCGCATGTGGGATCGACGCGGCTGATCGACAACGTTCATCTGAGCGTGCAAGCCGACCAGGAATGAGGAATCAATGCTGTTGACGATCGACATCGGCAACACTCAGACCGTCCTTGGTCTCTTCGACGGAGACGACCTCGACCACACGTGGCGCCTTGCGACCTACGACTCTCGGACAGCCGATGAACTCGCCGTCCTGATCACGTCGCTGCTGTCACAGCGAGAGGGAGGTACAACGGTCACTGGCATCTCGCTGTGCTCCACGGTGCCGGTGGCACTGCATGAGATGCGGCAGATGTGCGTCCGCTACTACCAGGATGTTCCGGTAGTCGTTGTCGAACCAGGCGTCCGCACCGGAGTTCCGATCTTGACCGACAACCCAAAGGAGGTGGGGAGCGACCGCATCGTCAACTCACTGGCGGCCGCGACTCATCACGGCGGACCGGCGATCGTCGTCGACTTCGGAACCGCCACAACCTTCGATGCGGTGTCGACCAAAGGTGAGTACCTCGGCGGTGCGATCGCCCCGGGCGTTGAGATCTCAGTGGAGGCGCTTGGCGCCCGAGGTGCTCAGTTGCGCAAGGTCGAGCTGGCTCGGCCTCGGTCGGTGATCGGGCGGAACACCGTGGAGGCGCTGCAGTCCGGAATTCTGTACGGATTTGCCGGTCAGGTAGATGGCATCGTCCGCCGTATGGCAGCAGAACTGGCCGATGACCCCGAGTCGGTCACAGTCATTGCGACGGGGGGACTTGCCCCGATGGTGATCGAGGAGTCCGAAGCGATCGACGCGCACGATCCTTGGCTGACGCTGCGCGGGCTCAAGCTCGTCTTCGAGCGAAACATCGACTAGGTCGAGCCAATCGCCACGCTCGCCGCTTCGCGGCCCACCGACTCCGTTTTCTCGACGTGCTTGGCGTACTTCAAGTGGCCTCCAGGCCAGCCGCTGGCATAGCCCACAAGGGTTAGCAGGCTCGGGACCATGAGCGACCTCACGATGAGCACGTCGATCATGATTCCCAAGGCCATCGTGAAGGCTAGTTCGCGAAATGATCGCAAGGGTATGACCGCCAGCAGTCCGAAGCTCACGGCCAGGGTGATGCCGGCTGCTGTGATTGCGCGGGTCGATTGCGGCACAGCAACCCGTACCGCTTCCAGCAGGGGCCGTCGGTGTGCCATTTCCCACACGTGACCAACGCCAAAAATATTGTAGTCGGAACCGAGAGAAACAAGCAGCACTGCGGTGGCAAAGGGGACGTAGAAGGTCAGTCCGTCGTAGCCGAGCAGCCCTTGGAAGAAGAGCGTCGTCATGCCGAGCGACGCGGTCAGGGCCAAGGCACTGCAGGCGAGCAGATAGAGGGGAGCGACCACCGCTCGCAAGAATCCCATCAGCAGGAGCAGATTGACGATGAGAGCGGCCAGCGCGATCCGTCGGAGGTCGCTTGACGTCGTGCTGATCAGACCGTTGGCGAGGGCGGTGTCGCCGGCAAAGCTGTACGAGGCTCCTTCGAGGGCTGTGCCTTGAAGCAGCGCGTCGAAGTTCTTCTCCAGAAGCCCCAGATCCTGGATGGCAACGGCTTCGAGCGGGTCCTGTGACATGACGATCAGCATGCGGGCGGCGTCATCGCTGTCGGAGAGAAACACGCCCAGCTGTCGCTCTGTCAGGTTCAACGAAGGACCGACGACGGCAGCTATACCAGGCTGTGCCTCGACCCTGCGCTGAAGTTCGACCAGGGCATCGAACTGTGAGGCAACGCCTTTACCTTCGAGCAGGACAGTTGTCGGCGACGTGATGCCAGGTGCGTAGGCCTCGCCGGCCACCGCCGACGTCATCTTGACCGGGTTGTCCTCGGGCAATGACTGGGTGAATCCGATGCCTAGGCGCGCCTGCGTCAGGGGGAATGACATCAACAGCAGGACGATGGTGCACAGGGCAAGAACCGCGGCCGCCTGGGGCTTCCTGGTCAGGCGATCGACCAGCCAACTCCCCGTCTTGGGTTTCACTCGGTCCGACCAGGGGATGGGAACGGACTCGACCAGGACGCTCGACCGCCCCAACGGGCTTGGCCAGAAGACGCGTGGGCCGATGATCGCCAAGAGCGCGGGGACGAACGTAATCGAGACCAGCACGCCCACCAAGACGGCCAATGCCATCGGCGGTCCGAAGCTTCTGAAGAAGTCGGACGTGGCCGCGAGGAGAGCCGCGGTTCCTGCGGCGACGGTGACTCCGGCGGCGATGATGATTGGGGTGAATGACCCCACGGCCTCAACGAATCCGTCGTTCCAGGTGTCCCCTGCTCGCTTTCGTGCAGCGAGAGCTGACAGGTAGAAGATGGTGTAGTCGGTGACGATGCCGAGCAACAGCGCGACGAGCAACGGCTCAAGTTCGGCAGGAACAGCGATGCCGAGCAAGAGGCCCACGAGGCCCGCTACTCGCACCATGACGACGAAGGCCAACGCCGAGCCAGCAAGGGCGACGATGGGCGCTACAGCGGACCGGAAGTTAATGGCGACCAGCAACGCGATGGCGATCACCGTCAAGACCTCAAGAACGGGCAGCCAGTGCTCAACGAGATTGGCTTGCTCGGCGCGGGCCGGTATGGACCCAACGACTCCGGTCACGCTGTCTTTTGGGCCGCTGAGGTACGTATCGATGTAGTCCTGCGCTGCGTCCTGCTGGCGTGCGAACCCGCTGCTCGGCTTCATGAAGAGGTAGGTGAGAACTGCCGTGCCGCGTTCGCCGGAATTCCGGAACAGGGGTGGATTGTTGGGGACTGGGATCGCCCCGAGAAGGGGGTAGGGCTGCGGGCCTTGGTCCACGGACACGGCGTCGAGCACTGACTGCGCGCGCGTGTAGACCGAGAGTCCGTCAGGGTTGTGCTGCAGAACTGCCGTACGACTGGACAGGGGAAAGCCGAACTCCTCGACCGAACGAATTTCAGCTTGGATGGCTGGGCTGTCGAGGGGGATGACGTTGGCAAGTTGGTCTCCGCCCGCCCCCAGCGATGGTGCCGCGATGGTCAGCAGCGGGACCGTGATCGCCCAGAAGGCTAGGACCATCCAGCGGAAGCGATGGATGAAGGCCGCGTAGCTTCGGGTAACCGTGCCTCGCGCAGGCCGCGCACTCATCCGAATGCGTAGGGCGGCGAGCGCTCGCACCGATCAGCCCGCTTTCGACAGAGCAATGCCAAGCCGCGCCAGTTCGGCGTTCGCCAAGTCGTGCGGCGTGTGGTCCTGGGCATCAGCCATGCTGCCGCCGGTGGTGGCGAACAGGATGTCTGCGGGAACGCGAGCGACAGCGCGATCGGCCAGGTACTGCGTGAGATGGGGCGAGAGGCCATCGCGCCGGAGCGCCGTGACGATGGCGGCCGAGTCACGGCTACGTCGTCGACGAAACGGCAGATAGACAAAGAGGGCTGATCCGGTGGGGATCAGGACAACCGCGAGTCCGAAGAGGATGCTCAGGCCGCGGATGCTGGCGCCGGCCTCTTCGCCGCTCGTCACGATCTGTCCGGCCGTAGCGGTGACCTGCTGCCCGAGTTCGTTGGTACGGGGACCAATCACCGGGACATCGGAAAGCCCGCTGAGTCCCTCACCGGCACGAGCGAGCGCCTGCCCCGAGTCGACCGTGCTGTCGCTCAGCGCCGTGAAACGCCAGATCTCGTAGGCGACGGCAAGTCCGACGACGAGCCAGGTGATGATCCACACCGCGGCAGCTGCGTCAGTGCGTCGCAGTGTTCGGTCATTGACGTGCCAGTTCGGGGGGGTCACCCTTCGTGTGTACCGCACTGCCCTGCGTTTCTCTAGTACCCTCGCTGATGTCCAGACTGTGGTGAGGCAGCAGTCCGAAGCGAGGTGGTCAACCGTGCAGAACGAGGACACGTCATCAGAAGAGAACAGCTCATCGGCCGATGACACGGTCGCCCTGCCAGTTGCGGAGTCAGGCGACAAGACCGTTCAAGCGCCTGGACGCTTCGACTTCTGGATCCCCGCCATGATGCTGGTTCTGGGCCTGCTCCTGGGCGGGGGCCTGATCTGGCTGGTCACTCTGGACGGTTCCGACGATGCAAGTGTGGGCGCCGAGGGCACTGCGACCAGTGCAGCTCCAACAGTGACGACGACCTCGACGACCACCGACCTTGAGGTGACCGTGCCGTCGGAGTGCCTTGACCTTGCCGATAACACGCAGGAGATCCTGGATCTGCTGGACCAGGCCGTGACGGCGGTCGGCGAACTTGACGCGGGTGCCCTGAGCGATGTTGTCGCCCAACTTGAGACCGCACAGACAGACCTGGAGTCACAGAGTCAGGCGTGTGAGAACGCCGCGAGCGCGTCCAACTGACCCAACGGACGGCGGTCGGCGGCGGGGGAGGCCGGGCTCGGGTGGGTGGTGGATACCCTTGCGCGCATGGTCGCCCCTCAATCAACGAATGCTTCTGCTGCCGACGACGGCGCGGGCCGTACTGAGCAAGAGCAGGTACGCCGCGACAAGCTGGCGCGAATGCGGGCTGCCGGTCATGACCCGTACCCCTTCGGATACCCGCGCACGACAGACATAATTTCGTTGCGCTCTCGGTTTGGCGATCTTGCTCCTGACACTTTCACTGGTGAGTCAGCCGGTGTTGCCGGGCGTGTGGTCCTCAATCGCGTCAGCGGCAAGATTATCTTCGCGACACTCCGCGGTGCGGCCGCCGATCTTCAGGTCATGCTCACCCTCGACGCTAGTGGTCAGGACCTGCTCGACCGATGGAAGAGCGATGTCGACCTTGGCGACCACGTCGGAGTGACAGGCGAGATCATTGCGTCAAAGCGTGGTGAGCTGAGCCTGTTGGCATCAGATTTCCAGATCACCAGCAAGTGCTTGCATCCGTTGCCAGAGAAGCATTCGGGGCTTACCGACCCCGAGGCGCGAGTGCGCCAGCGCTACGTCGATCTGATCGTGCGACAAGAGGCCCGCGACATGGTGTACCTGCGTGCTGGGGTCGTCCGGTCGCTTCGCGAGACGCTTCAGAGCAGTGGCTACATCGAGGCTGAGACTCCGATGCTTCAGGTGATGCACGGTGGTGCCAATGCGCGACCCTTCGTGACGCACATCAATGCCTACGACATGCCCCTCTACCTACGAATCGCTCCAGAGCTCTACCTGAAGCGCCTGTTGGTCGGTGGCGTTGAGCGGGTGTTCGAGATCAACCGGAACTTCCGCAACGAAGGCGCTGACTCGTCGCACAACCCGGAGTTCACGATGCTCGAGATGTATGAGGCGTACGGCGACTACGACACGATGCGAATGCTGACGCAAACGCTCGTGCAGAACGCGGCCATCGACGTGTACGGCGAACCCGTGGCCCGGCGTGTGCAGCCGGACGGTTCGATCGAAGAGTTCGATCTGTCCGGTGACTGGCCGGTCAAGACCATGATCGGTGCACTCTCAGAGTCGCTCGGCGAAGAAGTTGGCCTCGAGACCCCCGTCGCTGCTCTACGTGCGCACTGCGAACGGCTTGCGATGGATGAGCCGTTGGATGCGTCGGTCGGCATGCTCCTTGAGGAGCTTTACGTCGAGCTGGTCGAGAGCAAGACCACGACCCCGGTGTTCTACAAGGATTTCCCGAAAGAAAACGCTCCACTCACTCGGTTGCATCGAGACGATCCTCGGCTCACTGAGAAGTGGGATCTGGTGGGTTGGGGCGCCGAGATGGGTACCGGCTACTCGGAGCTGATCGATCCGATCGACCAGCGGGAACGTTTCATGGCCCAGGCAGCGCGTGCGGAGAGCGGCGACGACGAAGCAATGCGCCTCGACGAGGACTTCCTGCGCGCGCTGGAGCACGGCATGCCCCCAGCCGGCGGGCAAGGCATGGGCATTGATCGACTCGTCATGACGCTGACCGGCCTCGGGGTTCGCGACACGATCCTTTTCCCGCTAGTGAAACCGGAGTGAGCGCCGCCACCGTCGACATTCGTGAGGCGCGGACGGCGGATGTCAAGGCGGTCCGCCTTCTCGTCGACACGTATGCCTCCGACCGCATCCTGCTGTCGAAAGCCACGGTCACGCTCTTTGAAGACATTCAGGAGTTTTACGTCGCCGAGATCGATGGGGTGATCGTCGGTTGCGGGGCGCTCCACGTGCTGTGGGAAGACCTCGCCGAAGTGCGAACCTTGGCCGTCGACATCGAGCATCGGGGACGCGGCATCGGCGATCTGCTGTTGCGCCGTTTGCTGCAGCAGGCTCGGCACCTGGGAGTTTCCCGAGTCTTTTGTCTCACCTTCGAGGTCGACTTCTTCAGCCGCCACGGATTTGCCGAGATCGAAGGTGCCCCGGTTTCTCATGAAGTATTCGAGCAACTGCTCGAGTCATATGACGAGGGAGTCGCGGAGTTCTTGGGTTTGGAGCGAGTCAAGCCAAATACTCTGGGCAACGCCCGAATGCTGCTGGTGCTCTAGGTCTTAAGCCTCGTCGCTCTCGACGGGCACGAGTTGCCGCTGGTAGGCACGTAGGTCGGGCGGCGACTCTTCGAAGGGCTGGACGCGAACGTAGCCACTTGTCTCGAAGAGCAAGATCGCCTGGGAGAGGGCGTCGTAGACCTCAAGGCGAATGAACTCGAACCCAGCGACGGCACCGGCGCCTTCGAGGGCAGAGAGCAGCCGACGTCCGATGCTGCGCCCCCGCATGACCGGGTTGACCCACAGTCGACGGATCTGACCGATCTTGGGCCCTGCCTGGCGCAGAGACCCGCAGCCGACGACGTTGTCGCGGTCGTCGAGCGCCACGACGAAGAAGTTTCGTCCAGAGTCGTCGCGGGCCTCTTGCGCCACATCGATCTCGAGGACGTCGGCGCCGACCAGTTCGACCATCTCGTTGAGGAACTGGTTGATGGCCCCCTGGCTTCTGGGGTCAGTGGGGTCGAGCGCCTCGACGCGTACCGATGTCATGACCGAGACCCTATCCCTGCCTGGCTCGGGGCCTGGTACGACACCCGGTTGCCCACTTTGTCCCCGGGGTGCCACCGCCTGTCACCGCTTGCCACTCAAAGAAAGGGTTCGCAGTCTTTATGTCATACTGAATCGCTTCGAAAGGGCGAATGGATCGCGGGAATCCGCGGCGCATTATCATTCCCCAATAACTGATGCATTACCTAGAAGTCCGGAGAAACCCCATGGCACAGAAAGTGCAGATCGTTCTTATCGACGATATTGACGATGGGCCAGCCGACGAAACCGTTCTTTTTTCGCTGGATGGCACGTCGTACGAGATCGACCTGTCGACCCGTAACGCAGCCCGGCTGCGGGCAAGCTTCGCCGAGTTCGTTGGTCACGCCCGCAAGGCACAGGGTCGTGCTGCCATCCGCCGCCCGCGTAGCTCTCGGTCTGGCAAGAGTGCCGAAATCCGGGCATGGGCACGTCAACAGGGCCTGGCTGTCAACGAACGGGGTCGGATCCCCGCCGACCTCGCCGCCAAATTCGAGGCTGCTCAGTAGAGCCCGCAGGCTCGGAACCCATTCGTTCGCTGTTGGCGTAGGAAGACCCATTCGCCCTACGGAACGCCAGGTCAGCGGCCGACGTTGTAGGGGAGACACTGCATCGAGCAGGTCCGCGTGCTGTGGAGAACGAGAAGGCTTGGCTCTCCAGGGTTAGCATTCGAGCAGGCTTAGCAGTGCCGAAGCGGGTTCTCCCCGCGCTGCCGGCGGATCACCAGAAGGAGACGCGAAGATGTTCGAGAGGTTCACCGACCGCGCGCGGCGGGTGGTTGTGCTGGCCCAAGAAGAGGCCCGCATGCTCAACCACAACTACATCGGCACCGAGCACATCCTCCTGGGGCTGATCCACGAGGGCGAAGGCGTCGCCGCGAAGGCTCTTGAGTCGCTCGGGATCTCATTGGAAGCTGTTCGCCAGCAGGTCGAAGAGATCATCGGCCAGGGCCAGCAGGCACCGTCAGGGCACATCCCGTTCACACCCCGCGCCAAGAAGGTGCTGGAGCTGTCGCTGCGTGAGGCACTACAGCTGGGGCACAACTACATCGGCACCGAGCACATCTTGCTGGGGCTGATCCGCGAGGGCGAGGGTGTCGCGGCTCAGGTGCTCGTAAAGCTCGGCGCTGATCTGAACCGCGTCCGCCAGCAAGTCATTCAGCTGCTCTCGGGCTACCAAGGCAAAGAGCCGGCCACCGCCGGCGGCCCGCAGGGCGAGAACGCGCCGTCCTCGTCGTTGGTCCTGGATCAGTTCGGACGCAATCTGACTCAGGCGGCACGTGAGAGCAAACTTGACCCAGTCATCGGGCGCGAGAAAGAGATCGAACGCGTCATGCAGGTGCTGTCGCGTCGCACCAAGAACAACCCGGTGCTTATCGGTGAGCCCGGCGTTGGCAAGACCGCCGTCGTCGAGGGTCTTGCCCAGGCCATCGTGAAGGGTGAGGTCCCCGACACCCTCGAGAACAAGCAGCTCTACTCACTCGACCTCGGCGCCTTGGTGGCTGGCAGCCGCTACCGCGGTGATTTCGAGGAGCGACTGAAGAAGGTGCTCAAAGAGATTCGGACGCGCGGCGACATCATCTTGTTCATCGATGAGATGCATACCCTCGTGGGAGCCGGAGCGGCCGAAGGCGCTATCGACGCTGCCAGCATTCTGAAACCGATGCTCGCGCGGGGTGAGCTGCAGACCATTGGAGCAACTACCCTCGACGAGTACCGCAAGTACGTCGAGAAGGACGCCGCGCTGGAACGGCGCTTCGCGCCCATCCAGGTTGATGCGCCCGACGTCGACATGACTGTCGAGATCCTGAAGGGTCTTCGGGACCGCTACGCGGCCCACCACCGGGTCAACATCACCGACGAAGCGATCAAAGCGGCCGCCCGCCTTGCCGACCGATACATTTCTGACCGTCAGCTGCCAGACAAGGCCATTGACCTGATCGATGAGGCGGGTTCGCGTCTGCGTATACGCCGCATGACGGCTCCGCCGGACTTGCGCGAGTACGACGATCGCATCGGCGAAGTCCGGCGCGACAAAGAAGCCGCGATCGACGCCCAGGACTTCGAGAAGGCAGCCGCGCTGCGCGATCAAGAGAAGCAGCTGCTCGGCGAGCGTGCTCAGCGTGAACGTGAGTGGCGCAGCGGCGGCATGGATACGTTGCCCGATGTTGACGAGAAGCTCATCGCCGAGGTCGTCGGGCTGATGACCGGTATCCCCGTCTCTGACCTGTCCGAAGACGACGCCAAGCGGCTGATGCGCATGGAGGATGAGCTCCACAAGCGCGTCATAGGCCAGGAACAGGCCATCAAGGCGCTGTCGAAGGCCATCCGACGCACGAGGGCTGGCTTGAAGGATCCCAAGCGTCCGGCAGGGTCGTTCATCTTTGCGGGACCGTCCGGCGTCGGAAAGACTGAACTGTCCAAGGCGCTCACCGAGTTCCTCTTCGGCGACGAAGACGCGCTCATCGCACTCGACATGAGCGAGTACAGCGAGAAGCACACTGCGTCACGTCTGTTCGGTTCACCCCCTGGGTACGTGGGGTACGAGGAGGGCGGGCAGCTCACCGAGAAGGTGCGCCGCAAACCGTTCTCGGTGGTGCTTTTCGACGAGGTCGAGAAGGCCCACCCAGACATCTTCAACTCGCTTCTGCAGGTGCTTGAAGAGGGCCGCCTCACTGACGCGCAGGGACGAACGGTCGACTTCAAGAACACCGTCATCATCATGACGACTAACTTGGGCAGCCGCGATGTCTCCAAGGGTGTCAACCTCGGTTTCTCGGCCGGCAACGACCTCACAACCGCCTACGAGGCCATGAAGACAAAGGTGCAGCAGGAGCTCAAGCAGAACTTCCGCCCTGAGTTCCTCAACCGTATCGACGACACCATCGTCTTCCACCAGCTCAGCGAGGAAGAGATCGTCAGCATTGTCGACCTCATGGCGGCGAAGCTCGAAGAGCGCTTGAAGGACAAGGACATGGCGATCGAGCTCACTACCCCGGCCAAGCGCCTATTGGCGAAGAAGGGGTACGACCCAGTGCTCGGCGCACGACCGTTGCGTCGGGCGATGCAGCGTGAACTCGAGGATCAGCTCTCCGAGCAGATCCTTTTCGGCCAGCTGCTTCCGGGCTCGATCGTGTTGGTCGACGTCGAAGGCGAGGGAGAAGACGCGGCCTTTACGTTCAAGAGCGAACCACGAGCCACGTTGCCCGATCTTCCTGACCACCCTGACCTTCCGCCGATCGAGACGGTCGATTCAGGTGATGTCGGTGAACCTGGTCCTTCGACCGGAGCCGAAGACCCGGCCTAGTCAGGCAGTCGGTACCCCGATGTCGGCGCTCCAGTCACCAGTCCGTCGTCGATGAGGCTGCCCAGCGCGCGCTCACGTTGATTTGAGTCGGGCCAGGCGTTGTCTAGTTCGGCCTTCTTTACTGGTGAGGCGGCACTGCGAAGGACGTCGAGCAGTCGGCCGCGGCACTGGCGATCTGTTCCCTCGTAGCCCTGCTGTCGCCGCGGCCGGCCCGACCGTTCGGGATAGCCAGCTGCTCGCCACGCACAGCTGGCCAGCAGTGGACACCTTGGGCAGTTGGGCGTGCGCGACGTACACACCAGCGCACCCAGCTCCATGACCGATATGGACACCCTGGCAGCTTGGGAGGGGTCGTCGGGCAGCAGGGCCAGAGCCCGTTCCCTTTCGTCGTTGCGCGGTGTCGCGGTAGCAGGGTGGTCCAGACCGTCGAGCCACCGAGCGTGGACGCGTCTGACATTGGTGTCGAGCACGGCCCGACGCTGCCCGAAGCCGAACGCCGCTACCGCTGCCGCCGTGTACTCACCGACTCCCGGCAGAGAGCGCAGGTCGGCAATCTCGTCAGGGACCGCGCCCCCGAAGTGGTCACGGCAGGTGACAGCGGCGGCGTGGAGCCGCAGTGCGCGACGCGGGTAGCCGAGTCGTCCCCAGGCTCGAATCGCCTCCCCAGGTGAGTCGGCGGCCAGGCTGTTGGGGGTTGGCCAGCGTGCCATCCAGCGCTCGAACGCTGGGAGGACTCTGACCACGGGGGTCTGTTGCAGCATGACTTCGCTCACCAGCACCGCCCAGGGCTCTGGGTCACTTCGCCACGGAAGGGTCCGTGCCGATTTCTCGAACCAGGTGACCACAGCGCCCAGGGCCTCTTGGGTAGACAAGGCAGACAGGGCAGGGGTGGCGTCAGGAGACATCCTCGCCATCGTGGCACGTACCGGTGGCGAGGATCTGGTCGGTCGAGGTCACTAGGGTGTGTTCGTGGTGCTTCGACCAGTTGGTGAACAGCCGCCGAGCGTGTACTGGGTGCGCCGCGGTCTGCTCGTGGGGCTGGTGCTTCTTGTCGCTGCGCTCATCTGGTGGCGGTGGCCGAGCGGCGCTGAGACCACCGAGTCCTCGGCTCCCAGCCCCTCGCCCTCGGTGTCGCCCACCGACACTGCCTCGGCATCTCCCACACCCTCGAAGACGACGAAGAAACCAAAGGAAGAGCTTGAGCCGGAGTGCGCAGATTCGGCGATCCAAGTCACCGTCGCGGCTGATTCTGAAACCTACAGTGCCGGCCGCGATCCGTCCTTCACGTTCACCGTCGAGAACGTGTCAGAGAAGGCCTGCAGTCGCGCCGTCGGCCAGGGGGCAAATGAGCTGCGGGTCACGTCTGGTGGTGCAAAGGTCTGGTCATCAGATGACTGCAATCCTGGGGGTCCAGCCGACCGTTCAAACTTGCCGCCCGGTGACCGGTTTGTCCAGACCGTCAGCTGGGAACGCGTGAAATCGGCCGAAGGGTGCCCGACCCCTGAAGAGCTGGCAGATTCTGGCACCTACCAGGTCTTGGCGCGCAATATCGATCTGCTGAGTGAGCCGGTGGCGTTCGAGCTGCAGTAGGGCAGGCCTGGCTGGTGCCCACGCTCAAGGTGAGTCCGAGATCGGACGACAAACCTGTACACGAGACGGTGCCGTCAGCCAGACAGCGCGCCGTGGCAGGAGGACCGGTGCCGGCGTCACACGAGACCCATGACCCGGGACCCGTGGGCACTCCTCGAGGCGCTCCGGTCCTGGTGGCGATTGTTGCTGGCACAAAGACCCGAATCAAAGTCCTCGAGAAGCTCCTCAACCAGCCAGGCGTGGTGGTCTGCGGAAGCGCCCAAGGGTCGGTAGCGGCCGAAGAGCTGATCGTGGCTGTCAGGCCATCAGCAGTGCTGCTCGACCTCGACCTCTGGTCGGGTGGTCTCGAGGCGATCGAGCGCATCATGGCTAACCGGGCAACCCCCATCGTCGTGATCGGCCCGGCCGCCAAGCATCCGGAGGCGGCCATTGCTGCCGGCGCCGTCGATGTCGTTGGCGCCCTTGATGTTGCCCCCGGTTCCACTGAGTACGCGCACATGGTGATGCGTCACCTAAAGATCGCCAGCCGCGTACGGGTGATCACACATCCGCGTGGGCGTTTGAAGGGCCGGGGGGTTCGAGGTCAAGCCGTGCAAGGCCCACCGCTCGGCGAGCGAGATGACGCACCCATCAACGGTGGTGAGCGCGAAGAACGGTCTTCTGGTCGCGACGCACCCGCTGGGGTAGGTGCACATTCGCCAGAGCGGGTGCGCCGCCATGTCACATCGCGTCCGCGTCCGGTGCCTCCACGTCAGGGGCCACTGGTCGTTGCCATCGGGGCGTCCACTGGCGGACCACCGGCTCTGGCCACGATCTTGGCGCAGCTACCCCCAGAGCTTCCGGCTGCGGTCGTTGTCGTGCAGCACATGGCCGAAGGTTTCGTTGAGGGCTTGGCCAGGTGGCTTGACGGTGTGTGTGCGATTCCCGTCGTCGTCGCCGTCGAGGGCGAACGCCTTCTTGCGGGCCAGGTCTACCTCGCCCCTGCCAACCAGAACTTGGTGCTTCGACCCGGGTTTCGGGTAGGACTCACCGATCCACCACCGGGGCAGTACCACGTCCCGGGTGTCGATGTGACGTTCCGATCGGTGGCTCAGATTTCCGGTCAGTACGCCGTCGCGGCGTTGCTGACTGGGATGGGTCGTGATGGCGCGGCTGGACTCAAGGTGCTGAGAGACATCGGCGCCTTCACCATTGGTCAGGACGAGTCGACCAGCGTTGTCTGGGGCATGCCAGCCGCCGCCCAAGAAGTGGACGCCGTCGACCTTGAGCTTCCGCTACCTGCCATCGGTCAAGCCATCGTCACCGCGGTCGAGCATGCGGTCGAAGAAGTGGCGGAGGTGATGACGTGAGCACCCACGTCGTTTCAGATGCCGAGTACTCGATGGTTACGGATGCTCTCGTACGCATGGCCGGACTCGTCTTCGACGTCAGCCGGCGAGGTGCCATCAGCGCGATCTTGTTCGAGCGAATGGGTAAGACGAGCTACGGCTCGATTGGTTCGTACCTCGGGTACGTGGAGTCCGCTGGCGGCGCCGGCGAGCGTCAGCAGCTCCTCGATGCCGTGACGATTCAAGAAACCCATTTCTTTCGCAATCTTCCGCAGGTCGAAGCCCTGCGGCAGGACGTTCTGCCTGAGCTGATGAGGCGAACGCGAAGCAGCGGGCGCCGGCTGACAATCTGGTCGGCCGGCTGCTCGACGGGTGAAGAGCCGTACACGCTGGCGATGCTGCTGGTTCAGCTGTTCCAAGAGAACGGACCCGTTCCGGTGAAGATCATCGCAACGGATGTGTCAGAGGCTGCGCTGGATGTCGCCAGGGCCGGCGTCTACTCGGGTCGGACCATCCAGCTTGCTGAGCCGGGCGCGGTAGAACGGTGGTTCGACGCGCGCAGCGACGGCAGCTATTCGGTGGCACAATCGGTGAGAGACTTGGTGGAGTTTCGGCTGCAGAACTTGGTCACGGACGCGCCTCCGTTGAGTACGGGTGAGGCCGACCTCATCGTGTGCCGGAACGTCACGATCTACTTCGGGCGGGATACCACGACCCGGCTGGTCCGAGGATTCCACCGGCTCCTCACCATGGGTGGCTATCTACTTCTGGGACACGCCGAGACGCTGTGGCAAATTTCAGAAGACTTCAGCTTGCTGCCGGTCGGCGAAGCATTTGTCTATCGTAAGGACGCCGTTCCGCAGAATCGTCGCCCGGCACCCGTGCGACCGCCCGACCCAGCCCCCCAAATGTCGCAGCCGCGACGGGTGATGCGCGAGGTGCTTCGGGTGCCCGGACTGCGACCCAAGCGTCATGCTGAGCCGCCCGCGCCGCGTCTCGCAGCCGCTGTAGTCCCGGTGCCGCTGGAGGACCTCGCCAAGGCGCGAGAAGCCTTGCACGCCGGTCAGTACGCGGAAGCCGCATCGCTCGCTGAGCGCGCGACGGCCGCCCAACCGATGCTCGTCGAGGGGTACATCATCGAAGGTCGAGCCCTGAGCAATCAGGGCGACGACGACGGGGCGATCGCCGCGCTTCGCAAAGCGGTATTTCTTGACCCTGCTGCCGCCCATGCTCACTTCTTGCTGGCGACGACTCTGGCCCGGGTGGGTGATCCGGGTGGAGCTGCACTCTCGTTCGCCGCCGCGGCCCAGACGCTGCCAGCTGCATCTCCAGAGACTCTTGCGGAGTTGCTCGATGGTCGTGCGGTCTCAGATTTGGTAGACCTATGTAGACAGTTGGCTGTCTCGATCGACACCGGCGCCGAGGCGCCGGTAGGCGCGGGTGCGGCTTCACGCGACGATGGACGGAGACGCCAATGAGCGGCTACATCACGTTTCGCATGAACGGCCGTGATCTTGCCTGCGAACTCGAAGAGGTGCGCGAGGTGGTTCGGGCGATCGGAATCGAGCCCCTACCTGGAACGCGTGCGCCCGTCAGCGGCATGATCGAACTACGCAACGACCCCCTGCCGGTCGTCGATCTTCGCTCCGATGCCTACCCCGGCGAAGAGGGCGACGTCCTTGTTCTCAACCCGCTCGACGGTGGCAGTTACGGCGTAGCTGTCGACCGCGTGCTCGCGGTGGTCAGCGACGATGAACTTGTTGTCGAGGAGGGAAACGCTCCGGCGGGTCTGCCGCACTACGTCACGCGCGTTCTGCGGCGTCCGGCGGACAAGGCGCCCGTCATGTTGGTCGAGCTGAAAGCACTCGCCGGCCTTGAGGCCTCAGGCGCCAACTGACCCCCAACCGGCGCGGTCAGACGTATCGCTCGAGAATGCTCGACTCGGCGAGGCGCGACAAGCCCTCGCGCACCGTGCGTGCTCTTGCCTCGCCGACACCTTCGACCGCCTGCAGGTCGTCGATGCTGGCAGCCAGCAGTCGTTGAAGACCGCCAAAGTGGCCGACCAGGCGGTCGACCACCGAATTGGGGAGCCGAGGAACCCTGGCCAGCAGGCGGTAGCCACGCGGGCTGATGGTGAGGTCGAGGTCTTCGGTGGCACCCGGGTAGCCCAGAGCTTTGGCGACGAGCGATAGGTCAAGAAGTTCGACGTCGCTCAGCGCATCGAGATCAGCCAGCGCTTTCTCTGGTGTCCGCGACCGTCGTCCGGTGGGCAGGTAGTCGCGGACGATCAGCTCGCGGTCGGTGTCGACACCGCCGATGAGCTCGACCAACTGCAGCGAGAGCAGGCGGCCATCGGTGCCGAGTTCGATGACGTACTCGTCGATCTCTCCGGCAATGCGCCGCACCATCTCGAGGCGCTGCGTCACGACGGCGACATCACGTACTGACACGAGGTCTTCGATCTCGAGGTCGGACAGGGTGCCCGATACCTCGTCGAGGCGCAGCTTGTAGCGCTCGAGTGTTGCCAGCGCCTGATTGGCCCGAGACAAGATGGCAGCTGAGTCTTCGAGGACATAGCGCCCGCCGCCCACGTATAAGGCGATGATGTTCATCGACTGGCTGACCGACACCACGGGGAACCCCGTCTGCTTCGCCACCCGCTCGGCGGTGCGGTGCCGAGTGCCGGTCTCGTCTGAGTAGATGCTCGGGTCTGGCATCAGGTGGACCGCGGCACGGTGGATGCTCGACGCGCCTGACCCGAGGATGATGGCGCCGTCCATCTTGGCCAGCTCGCGCAACCTGGTTGCCGAGAACTCGATGTCGAGGGCGAACCCGCCGCTGCAGAGAGCCTCGACCTCTTTGTTGTAGCCGAGGACGAACAGCCCACCGGTGCGCCCTCGCAAGATGCGCTCAAGCCCATCACGCAGCGCGGTGCCGGGGGCGACTGTCGCCAACGTGGCCAGCAGCTGCGTTTCTGCAACGCTCGTCGGCGCTTTGTCGCTCGGGGCCACGGCAGCACTCTCAGGTCGAAGGGTGGGGCTCGAAAGGTGGGGCTGGAAGGGTGGGCGCAACCTCCGGCGGCGGACGCGGCCGGAATGGGCCGAGTCTAGCCGTGAGCCACCTCGTGAAGCGCGATCGCCAGCGCATCGTGGATGTCAGCCACCTGCGAGATGGCGATGCCATCGGGAACCGGGCCGCTGTAGAGCGGGGTGATCGCGTGGGTGAACCCGAGCCGGGAGGCCTCGACGAGGCGTCGCTCGATGCCGGGGACGGTTCTGACCTCTCCGGCTAGTCCGATCTCGCCGAACGCCACCAGGTCTGGCGCGAGTGGACGGTCCATGCACGCGCTGGCGAGCGCCATAGTCAATGCGAGGTCGGAGGCGGGCTCGCGCAGCTGCACGCCACCCACCGTTGCGGCATAGATCTCGGAGGCGACGAGCGGCACCCGCCCCCGCCGGGTCAGCACCGCCACCACCATCGCCAGGCGGGACGAGTCGAGGCCGGCGCTGGTTCGGCGTGGGTTGTTGGCTGTTGTGGGGGATACCAGCGCCTGAACCTCGGCAACGAGCGGACGTCTGCCCTCGAGGGTCACGGTGACGCACGTGCCAGCGACCGGAGAGGTGTGCCGACCCACGAACAGGCCACTTGGATCCGTGACGCCCTCGATGCCGTTTTCGCTCATCAGGAAGCACCCCACCTCGTCGGTAGGGCCATACCTGTTCTTGGTGGCGCGGCCGAGGCGCAGAGCACTGTGTTGATCGCCCTCGAAGGTGAGCACGACATCGACGAGGTGCTCCAGAAGCCGAGGCCCGGCGACCGAGCCGTCCTTGGTGACATGTCCGACGAGCACCGTCGCGATTCCGCGCTCCTTAGCCAACCGGATGAGGGCGGTCGCGACCTCGCGTACCTGAGTGACGCCGCCGGGTGTGCCATCGACGTCAGGGGAGGAAACAGTCTGCACCGAGTCGAGCACGAGGAGGCCAGGTGCCACCGTGTCGATCTGGGTGAGCACGGCCGACAGGTCGGTCTCGGCGGCTAGCCAGAGGTTGGCGTGAACTGCGTTAATGCGGTCGGCGCGCAGGCGCACCTGCGCCGCGGACTCTTCACCGGTGACGTAGAGCGTGGTGACGCCGCTGCGGGCCGATCGGGCCGCGACATCGAGCAGCAGGGTCGATTTGCCGACCCCAGGCTCACCGGCAAGAAGAACGACGGCACCTGCGATCAGGCCGCCACCCAGAACGCGGTCGAGCTCGTCGACACCGGTGCTGCGGCTACGAGCGGCGTCGACGTCGACCTCAAGAATCGGACGCGCTGGGGCGCTGACCGGCCCGGCGGTAACTCCGCGCGCCTTAGGGCCAGCTTCGTCGACAGTGCCCCAGGATTGGCATTCAGCGCAGCGGCCCACCCATTTGCTGGTCGTCCAGCCGCACTCGGCGCAACGGTACTCAGGCCGCGACTTCTTGGCCGACGGACGAGCGTTTCCGGTCACTTGTACCTCCTCGGTATCGACAGGACGCTAGGGCACGCCACTGACACCGTGCCCGAACGGGCAGCGAAGCTAGGGATCAGCCTTCGTCGGAGGGCGGTAGGGCGTCGGACGCTGCGGCCACCGTTGCCGGGTGGGGGGCAGGGCGGTTGCCTCCTGACAATCGGTCTGCACAGAGGCGGCAAAGCTCGGCATACGCGGCCTCTCCCATCAGAGCCACGAGCTCGTCGCGGTTGCTGAGATAGACCGGCTCCTTGCCCACGTGGGCTTCGGTGTTGGCGGTGCAGTACCAATCGAGATCATGCCCGCCTGGTCCCCATGCGGCGCGCTCGTACTCGCCCACGATGATTTCGAGGTACTCGGTGCCGTCGGGGCGCTCGACGTGGCGGTAGGTGCGGCGGATGGGTAGTTGCCAGCAGACGTCTGGCTTGGTGGTGACGATGCTGAGTCCCTTGTCGAGGGCCAGCTTGTGCAGCGAACATCCGGCACCGGACGGAAAGCCGGGACGGTTGAGAAAGACACAGGCACCGTCGACGACACGAGTCTTACGACCACCCTCCTCGTCCTTCTCGGTGAGCTTCTCGGTGCCGTAGAACTGCCAGTCGTCGGGGCCCAGTTTTTTGGCCCACTTCTTGACGCGTTTCTCATCGGCTTTGTCAGAGAAGTGCGCGCCGAGCGTGCAGCACCCATCGTCCGGTCGGTCGGCGTAGATGCCCTTGCAGCCAGATCCGAAAATGCATGTCCAGTTGCTGGTCAGCCAGGTGAGGTCGCAACGGAAAACCTGGTCGCTGTCGACGGGGTCGGTGAACTCGACCCACGCCCGAGGAAAGTCAAGGTTTACTTCTGGCACGGGGGTCAGCGTACGACGTCGTAGTGCGGGTAGCGTCATCGGCATGGACGTCGCAACGGGTGAAGACGTGCGACTCGGGGTCCTCGACGTCGGATCGAACACCGTCCACTTGCTGATCGTCGACGCGCACTACGGAGCTGCGCCGCGATCGGCTTACTCGTACAAGAGCGAGTTGCGCCTCGCCGAGTTCCTGCGCGATGACGGGTCGATTGGCGACAAAGGCGTCGGCGCACTCACTGGATTCGTCGGTGAGGCGGCCACGATCGCTGAGCAGGTAGGCGCTGAAGAGATGCTCGCCTTCGCCACATCGGCGGTGCGTGAGGCGCCAAATGGTGACGAAGTCCTGATGAAGGTGCGGGACGCGACGGGGGTCGACCTCGAGGTTTTGTCGGGGGCCGACGAAGCTCGCTTGACCTTTCTCGCCGTACGTCGGTGGTTCGGCTGGTCGAGTGGGCGCTTACTCGTCCTTGACATCGGCGGAGGCTCGCTTGAAGTGGCGATTGGCAACACCGAAGAACCAGATGCGGCATTCTCACTGCCCCTCGGTGCGGGACGACTGACCCGCGAGTTCTTGAGGGGCGATCCGCCCAGCTCTTCGGACGTCAAACATCTGCGCAAGCATGTGCGTCACCGCCTCGCCGACCAGGGCGCGGTTCTTGAAGAGACTGCCACGGCGTCGCACGTCGTGGGCACGTCGAAGACTTTCAAGCAGCTTGCCAGGCTCACAGGCGCAGCACCGAGCTCGGCCGGTCCCTACGTGCAGCGCCACCTGCACCGCGAGACGCTGGCCGAGTGGATCCCCAACCTGACGCAGATGTCGGCGAAGGAGCGCGGCGACCTGCCCGGCGTCTCGGTGGGGCGGGCGCCCCAACTGCTGGCAGGAGCCATTGTCGCCGAGATCGTCATGGATGCCGTCGACGCGGAAGTGCTGGAGATCTGTCCATGGGCCTTGCGCGAGGGAGTG
>JBDTTS010000004.1:0-24153 GCA_039930525.1 Actinomycetes bacterium
TCGAGAAGCAGAAAGAGGGCAAGAAGCGGATGAAGATGGTTGGCCGCGTCGAGGTTCCTCAAGAGGCCTTCATCGCCGCACTCTCCAACGAGGACACCACCCCCAAGAAGTAGCAGAACGTGTGGGTTCATGGTTGCCATAGCCGCCACGAACCGCCACGTTGTGAGAGAGAAGTCTGCGTGTGCGGTGGTGCCGAGGTCGGCACCTGCCTACGCTGGCCATACGTTGATCAACGGAGGACCGCATGACGATGCCGATCACCGGCAACGCCGAGGCCACATATCCGACCCCAGCGCGCTCGGTCGCCCAGATGCTTGTCACCAGGGTGGCAGCGACGCCGCGTCGTGAGGCGCTGCGGTTTCCGACCGGCAGAGGCTGGGAGTCGCTCAGCTGGGAGCAGGTGGGTCAGCAGTCCTTCGACCTGGCGGCTGGCCTGCTGTCCCTTGGGTTGAAGAGCGAGGAGCGTGTGGCGCTCATTTGTTCGACGCGCTACGAGTGGATATTGGCTGACCTGGCGGTGATGTGCTCCGGTGGCGCCACCACCAGCGTCTACCCGTCGACTGAGCCCACAGACGTGGCCTTCATTGTGTCCGACTCAGGAAGCCGATTCGTTTTCGCTGAAGACAGCGGCCAGCTGGCCAAGCTGCGGGACGCCCGCGAGCAGTTGCCTGACGTGGCCCGAGTCATCCTGATCGACGGTGACAGTGACCCTGACGATGACTGGGTGATGTCGTGGCGCGATCTTGCCCGGCTTGGCGCCGATCACTTGCGAGATCACCCCGATTCCATCGATGACGTGATCGCCTCGATCACGCCAGATCAGCTGGCAACGCTCATCTACACCTCAGGTACCACCGGTCGCCCCAAGGGTGTCGAGCTCAGCCAGTCGTGCTGGACGTACGAGGGTGCCTGCATCGACGCCGTCGAAATCCTGTCGGTCGACGATCTGCAGTTCCTGTGGCTTCCGCTTTCGCACTCGTTTGGCAAGGTGCTGCTCGCCGCCATGCTGCAGATCGGGTTCGCGACCGCCGTTGATGGCCGCGTCGACAAGATCGCCGACGGCTTGGGCGAGGTGAAACCCACCTTCATGGCTGGTGCACCGCGCATCTTTGAAAAGATACGAGCCAGAGTGATCCAGACCGCCGTAGGCGAAGGTGGCGCCAAGGCGTCTATCGCCAACTGGGCGTTCGCCGTTGGCCTGCAGGTTTCGCGCCGGCGTCAGAAAGGGCTGGAGCCAGTCGGGCTACTGAAGGTTCAGTACGCACTCGCCGACGCACTCGTCTTCAAGAAGATTAGAGGTCGTCTCGGCGGAAACATCCGCTTTCTCGTATCGGGTAGCGCCGCTCTGAGCGGAGAAGTTGCCGAGTGGTTCGAAGCGGCTGGGCTACTCATCCTCGAGGGTTACGGTCTCACCGAAACGAGCGCGGGCACCTGTATCAACCGCCCGAACAACTGGCACTTCGGGACGGTGGGCGTGCCGTTCCCCGGCAGTGAGATCCGGATCGCCAATGACGGCGAGATCCTCGTGCGTGGCCCAGGCGTGATGCGCGGCTATCACGGAATGCCCGAGCAGACGGCAGCGGCCTTGGACGCCGATGGCTGGTTCTCGACCGGAGACGTCGGCGAGATCGATGAAGGCGGTCGGGTCAGAATCACCGACCGCAAGAAGGACCTCGTGAAGACGTCCGGAGGTAAGTACATCGCGCCATCGGTGATCGAGGCACGGCTCAAGGCGTCCAGCCCGATTGTTGGACACGTTGTGGTGCACGCTGACAAGCGCAACTTCGTCAGCGCCCTGATCACCCTCGACCCCGACACCGCACCACTATGGGCTGAGTCAGCAGGCATCTCCGATGACTACGGCAGCCTGACCGAGAGTCCCGAGGTGCGCACATATCTGCAGACGTGCGTTGACGAGCTCAACGGCACATTGAATCGCTGGGAAACGGTGAAACAGTTCCGCGTCCTTGATCACGACTTCACGGTCGAGACCGGCGAACTGACGCCCAGCCAGAAGGTGAAACGCCGCGTGGTCGAGAATATGTACTCAGAAGTACTCGACGAGATGTACTCGTCCCCGTGAGCGCCACCGTTGACGTCATCGTCGAGGGCTATGCCGCCGAGCGGGTCGCCGGGACGGTGACCTTGGTCCGTGACGGCGATGCCGTGATCGTGGTTGACCCCGGGATGGTGGCCGACCGTTCGCTGATCCTCAACCCCCTGGTGGTGTTGGACGTTCGACCTGAGGCCGTCACCGATGTCGTGTTCAGCCATCACCATCTTGACCACACCCTGCACGCAGCGCTCTTTCCGAATGCCAGGTTCCATGATTTCCAGGCGATCTATCAGGGCGATGTCTGGGAAGACCGCGCCGCAGAGGGTTTCGTGCTCGGTCCTCACACCCGGCTGCTGGAGACGCGGGGCCACACGAACGAAGACATCTCCACGGTCGTCGAGACCGAGGACGGCGTCGTCGTGCTGACGCACCTGTGGTGGATGGCCGACGGCCCCCTTGAAGACCCCTTCGCCCCCGATGCCGACGTGTTGCGTACCTCTCGGCAACGGATCTTGGCGCTCAACCCGGCACGGATCGTTCCGGGGCATGGTCCAGCTTTCGTGCCCAGCGACTCGACGCCCGTCTAGTCCTCGGCGACGAACAGCCTCGATGCCCAGCGCTCCGCCCGAAGGTGAACGAGCCCCCGCAAACGGTCGCTTGCCCGATTCGGCTGCACGTGATGTCGGCGCCGCACCTCTCGGTGCCTACGTGCATGTGCCCTTCTGCGCAGCGCGCTGTGGCTACTGCGACTTCAACACCTACACGTTGAGCGAGCTGCGAGGATCGACGCAGTCGCAGTACGTCGGGGCCGTGTTGGCTGAGATCAACCTGGCCAGAGACGTCATACCCCAGGCGCCGCCGTTGTCGACGGTTTTCTTTGGCGGCGGTACTCCCACGCTGCTTGCGGCCAGCGACCAAACGCTGATCATGCGAGCCCTCGGCGAGGCGTTCGGTCTCACCGAGGACGCCGAGATCACCACAGAGGCCAACCCAGAGTCGGTGTCGCCGGCGCAGTTGGAAGCGCTTCGCGTGGCCGGGATGACCCGGATCTCGTTCGGTATGCAGAGTGCGATGCCTCACGTGTTGGCCACCCTTGATCGCACCCATACGCCCGGTCGAGTCGTTGAGGCGGTAGCGCAAGCGCGGGCCGCGGGGTTCGACAACATCAGCGTCGATCTCATCTATGGCACTCCCGGTGAATCCGTTGAGGATTGGCGCGCATCCCTGGACGCGGCCATCGCGCTGAAGCCGCAGCACGTCAGCGCCTATGCCCTGATCGTCGAGCCGGGGACGGCGCTGGCGCGGAATATCGATCGTGGGCAAGTTCCGGCCACCGATGACGACGATCAGGCGGCGAAGTACGAGCTCGCCGACGACCTACTGGGCGCGGCCGGATTTGAGTGGTACGAAGTGTCGAACTGGGCGCAGTCACCCGATCTCGTGAGCCGGCACAACCTGGCCTACTGGAAGGGTCACGACTGGTGGGGCTTCGGGCCTGGGGCGCACAGCCACGTTGCGGGCGTTCGGTGGTGGAACGTTCGTCATCCCCGTGCCTACGCTGAACGCATGGCAGCGGGAGTGAGCCCGGCGGAAGCGCGCGAGTTGCTCGACGAGTCGACGCGCCGTCTGGAACAGGTCATGCTTGGGGTTCGCTTGCGAGAAGGATTGGCGTCCAACGCTCTGTCGTCCTCCGGGCAAGAACAGGCGTCCGCCATGGTGGACGAGGGATTGATCGACGGCGATTCTTGGCAGGCGGGCTGCGTCGTTCTTACGTTGCGCGGCCGGCTGCTCGCCGACCTGGTCGTACGCCGTCTGGTGGACGACGTCGAGGAGAGGAACCCAGATGTCACGGTGTGAGGTTTCGGGAGCGGCAGTCCACTACGAGCAGTTCGGCGACGGCCACGATGTTGTTTGGGTGGCCGGGGGCGGAAGTCTCGGCAGCGACTGGCACAAGTATCAGATGCCGTACTTCGAGCCACACTTCCGCAACACGACGTTCGACAACCGCGGCATCGGCCAGACGACGTGCGACGAGCCGATGCCCTGGCCGCTCGAGAAGTTCAGCGCTGACGTCATCGCGCTCATCGAGCAGGTCTGCGAACCCCCTGTTTCACTGGTGGGCATTTCGTTCGGCAGTGCGATCGCGCAGCAAGTGGCGATAGATCGCCCCGATCTCGTGCGATCCGCGATCGTCATGGGCACGGGCTCGCGCAGCATCGGCTGGGGCTGGGACTTTCAGGAGGCCGAGATCGAGCTCCGCAGGGCGGGCGGACGTCTCGACGGCATGTTCGCCGTCACCCACTACGCGGCGATGCTTTATCCCGCCAAGGTGCTGGGGGACCGCGAGCTCTGGCCGAAGCTGCGCGCCGACCTCGAGGAGTGGCTGTCTGGTGAGGCCAACGAGGAGTCGCTGATCCCTCAGTGGGAGTCGTGCCTGCTCTACGACCAGACCGCGCAGCTGCCCGGATGCCAGGTACCGATGCACGTCGTGGCCTTCGCCGAAGACATCCAAGCGCCGCCGCAGGACGGCCAAGAGCTTGCCGAGCAGGCGGCCAACGGGACGTACCACGAGTTCGCCGGCATGGGGCACGGCTCGATCTACGGGCACACTCACGACGTCCTGAACCCGTTCATCAAGGAACTGATCGACAGCCACCGCCCCGCTTCCGTGGGGTGAGTCAGAACGGAACGATATCGGCTCGCACTCCGTTCAAATGGCCTCGCCCGCTAAGAGCACGGCAGAACTCGATGGCGTCGAAGGCGGGAGTCTCGTCATCCGGTGATCCGAACTGACCCCCGGCCGGACCGGTCAGAGAGAGGCCCTTGGGAGAGCCGGGTGCCACGAGCCAGGCGTCGGCGGCGTCGCCGATCAATTGGCCGTCATGGCCGGACGTGAGGATGAGGGGATGGCCCGTTGCGCGGCATATGTCGACCCGGTGCATCCAGACGTCTCGCGTATACACGACGTCATTGAGGTGGCCGACCGTTGTCCAGCCGAGGCCAGGGGTGTCGGTGGGGATCCGTACGCGTCGCATGAGGTGAGGAGTCCCTCGACGTTTGATCACGCTCCGCGGTGCAGACTCGCTCAGCTCGGAGATCAGGGCGCTTGGCGAGGAGTCTCGACGCTCGGCAAGCTGGACGTCGTTGATCCGGTCGATGAGCTGGTCCCCCTCGTGCCTCCGCGACAGACGCCATTGACGGAGGTTCTCGCGCAGAGAAGCGGTCGACGCGGCTGCCCCAGCTATGTGAGCCACCACGTCACGCACCGTCCAACCAGCGCAGTCGGTAGGTGCGTCCCATGCGTCCGGCGACAAGGCGGAGAGCACCTGCAGCAGCTTCACGTACTCATGGTCGGCAAAGTCCAGCCACTCGTCGTGGTTCATGAAGTCGCTCCTTGGGTATGGGCGATGAACATGTCGACGGCATCGTCGACAAGCTGAGACCACCGATTCCCACCTGGGTCGTTGGAGATCTGTTGATCGGTGAGACCGGTGAGGAGCGCAGTCCACAGGTCGAGGTGCTTCGCCTCGCGGACGCCGAGCTGTGCCAGACGAGCGCGCATTGAGTCGTAGACCTCCACGGCCGAGGCGTAGGCGGTGGCACTTGGATGCCAGCCCGGGATCACTCGCTGGAAGAGAAGTTGGTACCGCGTGGGATTCTCTGTGCAGAACTCCACGAACCCTGCTGCGGCCTCGTGGAGAGTTGGCGAGTCAGAGGCTGCCCACTCCTGTTGCCTGTCCATCAGGGCTCGATTTCCTTCGATGAACATCGCGTCGTAGATGCTCGCCTTTGAGCCGAAGTAGGAATAGAGAGACGGAGCGCGCATGCCGACATCGGCGGCCATGTCGCGCAACGTGAATCCAGCGAGCCCGCGCGCGGCAGCCAGTTTCCAGGCGGCGTCGACGATCTCAGCGGCAGTGCGCTCATGGCGGGTCTGGCGGGCGGCGGGCATGAGTCACCTTACGTCGTTCGGATAACCTAACACTGTTAGGCCCGTCGGTGTGGCGAACCCAGCCTCGCGCGCACCCTCCGCTCCGGCGGTAGTATTGGCACTCGATACCGCTGAGTGCCAATCGGTGCCATTGAGCGCCAGTGAGTCCCAGCAGCCCCCTCGGAGGTGACCATGCTCGACGAACGCAAGCTCTCAGTGCTGCGCGCGATCGTTGAGGACTACGTCACCACGCGAGAGCCGGTTGGGTCGAAGGCTCTCGCCGAACGTCACGCCCTCGGCGTTTCCCCGGCGACGATCCGCAACGACATGGCGCTGCTCGAGGACGAGGGCTACATCACCCAGCCACACACCAGCGCCGGACGCGTTCCTACCGACACCGGCTACCGGCTCTTCGTCGACCGGCTGGCCACCATTAAGCCGTTGTCCGCTGCCGAGCGTCGCGCCATCGGCACCTTCCTCGAAGGCGCGGTCGACCTCGACGACATCGTGTTGCGCACGGTGCGTCTGCTCGCGCAGGTCACCGGCCAGGTGGCAGTGGTTCAGTACCCGTCCCTGACTCGATCGCAGGTGCGCCACGTCGAGATCGTCTCGATGAGTCCTCGTCGACTGATGGTGGTCGTGATCTCGACGACTGGACGCGTCGAGCAGCGCGTTCTCGATGTGGCCGTTGCTCTCGATGACGAGACCGTGGCCGATCTGCGCAACCGCATCAACGAAGCAGTTGACGGCAAGATGCTCTCGGAAATGCCGGACGCTGCAGCGTCTGTCGCTGCGTCGATGCCGGCTGAAGCGCGTCCTGCTGTGGCGGCGATCTTGGCCACCATGGTCGAGTCACTGGCCAGAGATGGTGAAGAACGCGTCGTGCTTTCAGGCACCGCCAACTTGGCCCTTTTCGGCACTGACTTTCCCGGCAGCATCCAGCCCGTTCTTGAGGCGCTGGAAGAGCACGTGGTGTTGTTGCGCTTGCTGGGCGAAGCCACGGCGCCCAGCCAGGTCAGCGTCCGGATCGGCCGTGAGCTACCTGTTGAGGGGCTTTCGTCGACCTCGATGATCAGCGCCACCTATGGCGCTACTGGGGTCGGACACCTCGGGGTGATCGGCCCCACCCGCATGGACTACCCGGGCACGATCGGTGCCGTTCGCGCGGTGGCGCAGTACGTCGGCCGCGTCGTCGAGGAGTCTTCGTGAGCGACCATTACGAGACGCTCGGGGTTTCGCGAGAGGCGTCTCCAGACGAGATCAAGCGTGCCTACCGAAAGCTTGCCCGCCAACTGCACCCCGATGTCAATTCGGGTGCTGAGGAGCACTTCAAAGAGGTCGCTAACGCCTACGAGGTGCTGTCCGACCCCGACAGGCGTCAGCGCTACGACCTGGGGGCAGACGGCGCGGCCTTCGGTGGTGGCCAGGGGTTTGGCTTCGGCGACATCATGGACGCGTTCTTCGGCCAATCGAGCCCACGCGGTCCGCGGCCGCGCCGAGCGAGGGGCCAGGACGCCCTCATCCAAGTCGATCTTGAACTGGCCGAAGCGGCCTTCGGGACGAGCCGAGAGCTCACTCTCGACACCGCGGTCGCGTGCGCCACATGCAACGGGGCCGGCACTGCTGCCGGCACTCAGCCCGTCACGTGCGACATGTGCGGCGGGCGCGGCGACATCCAACAGGTCCAGCGGTCTTTCCTCGGCCAGGTGATGACCTCGCGCCCTTGTCCCCAGTGCCACGGGTTCGGCATCACCATCCCGCACCCGTGCCCCGAGTGCTCAGGCGACGGCCGGGTGCAGACCCGGCGCACCTTGACCGTCAAGATCCCGCCGGGGGTTGACACCGGCACGCGCATCCAGCTCGCGCGCGAGGGCGAAGTGGGCTTCGGCGGCGGTGATCCCGGCGACCTCTACCTTGAGGTTCTCGTCCTCGACCACCCACTGTTCGCCCGTCAGGGTGACGACTTGCACTGCACCCTGAACATCCCCATGACGGCGGCTGCCCTCGGCGCGAGCATCCCGCTCGAGCTCCTCGACGAAGTTGTCACCGAGGTTGATATTCGCCCCGGGACCCAGTCAGGCCAGCAGATCCCACTGCTGGGTCAGGGCGTTCCGCAGCTTCGGGGCGGGGCCAGAGGCGACGTAATCGTGCACGTGTCGGTCGAGACCCCCGCCGAGCTCGACGACCAGCAACGAGAGCTGTTGACGCAGTTGGCCATGCTGCGTAACGAAGAGAAGCCGGCTGGTCAGTTTGCGGCCGGACAGCAGGGATTCTTCTCGCGTCTCAAGGATGCGTTTAACGGCCGGTGAGTCCTCCCGTCTTCCATCTCCCGGCTGCAGCTGAGGTCTTGATAGGTGAGCAGTGCGTCCTCGATGGCGCAGAAGGCCGCCACGCCTCTGTGGTCAGACGCGTTCGCTCGGGCGAACACCTCGTACTCACCGATGGGTGCGGCGTCCGGGCCGAAGTCGCGGTGACGTCAGTTGAGCGTGGGCGCGTCCTCTGTCGGGTGCTGACGGTGCAGTCGGTCGAGCGCGCCGCACCGTTCGTCACTGTCGTCCAGGCGATCCCCAAGGGTGATCGTGGTGAGTTGGCTGTTGACCTGCTCACTGAGGTTGGCGTCGACCAGATCGTTCCCTGGCAGGCCGAACGCTGCGTGAGTCGCTGGCAGGGCGCCAAGGTCGAGCGTGGCAGGGCGAAGTGGGCCGGGACAGCGCGCGAGGCGGCGAAGCAGTCGCGACGTATTTGGTGGCCGGTGGTGGAGCCGGTGGCCGAGACAGCCAAAGTGATCGACTACGCCCGCGAGGCTGAGATGTGCCTGGTTCTGCACGAGGCTGCCACTGAGGGTCTGACTCAGGTGATCGCGGCTGTCTTGCCGCCGGCGACCGGCCGAGTTCTGATCGTGGTCGGCCCCGAGGGCGGCATCAGTCCGGCCGAGCTCAGCGAGCTGGAGCGGGTGGGCGGTACCGCGGTGCGACTGGGCCCCACTGTGCTCCGCACCTCGACGGCGGGCGTCGTGGCAGCCACCTTGGTTCTCGGCGCCTCACCCGCATGGGGCCGTAGGCTCGGACGTCAACCCGAGGGGAGCATCGGTGACAACGAACGCTGACTGCCTGTTCTGCCAGATTCTTGCCGGAGAGATCCCGGCAGATGTTGTCCGATCGACCGACGACACCCTGGCATTTCGCGACGTTGCGCCACAGGCACCCACACATGTCTTGGTCATTCCACGCGTTCACCACCGCGACGTGGCGTCGCTGGCCACTAGCGATCCCGAACTGGCCGGTCGGCTGCTGGCTGACGCAGCAGCGGTGGCTGCCGACCTCGACATGGGAGAGTTTCGGCTAGTGCTCAATACCGGGGCGACGGCCGGGCAGTCGGTCTTTCACGTGCATGCCCACGTCATGGCAGGGCGCGACTTCACCTGGCCCCCGGGGTAGGTCGACGCCTTAGCATGGTGAATGCCCAGTCCCCAGACAGAAAGGCGGCACCCCCACATCAAGGGGTATCAATGATAGAGAGCTCGCAGTCAGAACCGTCTCAGACGGAGCATCGCGTGGTGGTACCCAGCAGCCTCGACATGGTGAGCCTGCTCGGTTCGAGTGACTCGCTGCTCCGTGAGGTCGAACGGCTCTTCCCCGATGTCGACATTCATGTGCGCGGCAACCAGATGCGCTTCACCGGGCCAAAGTCTGAAGTCGCCCTCGTCGAACAGCTGATCGACGAGATGGTGGCCGTTGTGCGTACGGGGCAAGGACTGTCCGTTGACGCGGTAGGTCGATCGGTGTCGATGCTGCGTGACCGTGAAGAAGAACGTCCGGCAGATGTTCTGACGCACAGTGTGTTAAGCATCTTGAGCAATCGTGGAAAGACGATCACGGCCAAGACCCTGAATCAAAAACGCTATGTCGATGCCATCGACAAGAACACCATCACGTTCGCCGTCGGGCCCGCTGGGACGGGCAAGACCTACCTCGCCGTCGCCAAGGCGGTCCAGGCCCTGCAGGCAAAGCAGATCACGCGGATCATCCTTACCCGGCCGGCCGTCGAGGCTGGCGAGCGTCTGGGTTTCTTGCCGGGAACCTTGTCAGAAAAGATCGACCCGTATCTGCGCCCGCTCTATGACGCGCTGCACGACATGATCGAACCCGCCACCATCCCACGGTTGATGACTGAGGGTGCGATCGAGGTGGCCCCCCTGGCCTATATGCGCGGGCGCACCCTCAATGATGCATTCATCATCTTGGATGAAGCCCAGAACACCTCACCTGAGCAGATGAAGATGTTTCTGACCCGGCTCGGGTTCGGATCACGAATGGTCGTCACCGGCGACATCACGCAGATCGACCTACCTGGTGGCACAGCCAGCGGGCTGAAAGTCGTTAAGGGAATCCTTGAGGGCATCGATGACGTCCACTTCACCCAGCTGACGTCGCGCGATGTCGTACGCCATCGACTGGTGAGTGACATCGTCGATGCCTACTCAAGGTTCGATGAGTCACAGCCGTCTCCGCATGACCGTCGTCCACGCGGTATGCGATGACTGTCGCCGTCAACAATGACTCCGGCGCTGACGTCGACGAGGGATCGCTGGCTCAGCTGGCCCAGTTCGTCCTCGGTGAGATGGGCGTCGATCCTGATGCCGAGCTGTCCGTGATGCTGGTTGATGAGGCAGCCATGGCACAGTTGCACGAGCAGTTCATGGGCGAGCCCGGTCCCACCGATGTGCTGGCCTTTCCGATGGACGACGTCAGCCAGGCCCCAGATCAAGTTTCTGACGAGACCGAACTTGTGGGTGATGTCGTGCTGTGCCCTGCGATCGCCGCTGCGCAGGCGCGTGATGCCGGCCACGGCACCGCCGCTGAACTGCGGCTGCTATGCGCACACGGGGTTCTGCACTTGTTGGGCTATGACCACCACGACCCGGACGAAGAGCGTGAGATGTTCGGGCTGCAGGCACGTCTGCTTGGGGCATGGGACGCGGTGTCAGATTCATGACCACCACTGATTTCTGGCTATTGGTGGCCGCGGCGGCGCTGGTGGCGGCCGCTGGTGTCCTGTCGGCCGCCGACGCAGCGATCAGTCGCGTATCGCGGGTAAGTCTTGAAACGTACGAACGTCAAGGGCGTCGAGGTGTCCACGCCCTGCGCCAGGTTCTGTCCGATCCGGCTCGCTATGTCAATGTGGCCCTGTTCCTGCGGGCGATCGCACGAATCTCTGCTGTCGTGCTTGTCACTCTGGTTGCGCTCGACATCTTCGACGAGCGGTGGCAGGCAGTGTTGGCTGCAGTCGCTGTCATGGTCGTGATCGACTACGTCGTCGTGGGAGTTGCCCCTCGAACTCTCGGTCGACAGCATGCCGCTCGCGTCGCTCTGGTCACCGCCCCGTTCGTCTACCGGCTCGCGACGGTTCTTGCCCCGCTGACAAAGCTCCTCATCTTGATCGGAAACGCGCTGACTCCCGGCAAGGGTTTCCGCGATGGGCCGTTCGCCAGCGAAGCCGAGCTGCGTGACTTCGTCGACCTGGCAGAAGAGCGATCCTTGATCGAGGACGACGAGCGGCAGATGATCCACTCGGTCTTTGAGCTTGGGCAGACTCTCTCTCGCGAGGTGATGGTTCCGCGGACCGATATGGTCTTCATCGAGCGACACAAGACTCTGCGGCAGGCACTCTCGCTGGGCCTTCGAAGTGGGTTCAGCCGGATCCCCGTTATCGGTGATAACGAGGACGACGTCGTGGGCATCGTCTATCTCAAGGATGTGGCTAAGCGAGCGTTTGACCACCGCGACGCTGAGTCGACCGAGAAGGTCGAGTCAGTCATGCGACCAGCCTTCTTCGTTCCTGACAGTCGGGCGGCCGACGAGTTGCTCAAGGACATGCAGTCGAGCCGAATGCACATAGCCGTCGTGCTCGACGAGTATGGAGGCGTCGCGGGACTCGTGACGATCGAAGACATCCTGGAGGAGATTGTCGGTGAGATCGCCGACGAGTACGACGCCGAGCAGGGTCCAGCCATCGAATACCTTCCCGACGGGTCGCTGCGGGTGAGTGCTCGGCTGCATGTTGATGAGCTGCTCGAAGCCTTTGACATCGATATTGACAGCGACGACCTCGAAGACGTCGACACCGTGGGCGGAATGCTCGCGAAGTACCTGGGCAAGGTACCCATTCCAGGTGCCACCGTTGAGGCGGCTGGGCTTCAGCTGTGTGCGGAGTCGGCGATCGGCCGTCGCAATCAGGTGGGCACGATTCTCGTCACGCGAGTCGCTGAACCCGTCGTAGCCGAGACCCAAGAGGATGACGATGAGTGAAGGAACCGATCCGGGCGCGCACGCAAGGGCACCGTCGCCCGAAGACGCCAAGCTGGTCACGTTGGCAAGAGCGGCGCGTGGCCGGGTGTCCGCCGCTGAAGGTGCGGCCGTCCGCGACGAGACTGGTCGCACCTATGCCTCGGCATCGGTAGGTCTGCTCTCTCTGCAGCTGTCCGGTCTGCAGGCGGCGGTGGCGCTAGCTGCCGCTTCGGGGGCCAAGGGGATCGAGGCGGCCGTGCTCGTCGTCGATCACGCGGCGGCTGACGCCGAAGGCGTTTCTGCCGTGCGCGACCTTGGGGGAGTTGGGGTACCCCTCTACCTCGTTGACCCTTCTGGAGCAGTCACGGGCACCACCCGAACCTGACCGGATGCGCTCGCGATCACGGCCACCGAGGCGACGACAAGAGCAGCGCCGATCCACTGGCGGACGTCGAGGCGCTCACCCGTCACCATGGCAGCAGCGACGCCGAACACTGGAACAAGAGTGAGGAAGGATCCTGCAACGGACGCCTGGACGTGGCGAAGGGCCGAGAGGTAGAACCAAAAAGCCAGCGCGTAGTACATCAATCCGGAGATGAGGGCGGCGGCCCACGCCCGCGTTAAGATGTCGCTGAAAGCGGTGGGTCCGGTGAGATGGCTCGGATTGAGCAAGGCCAGGCTGCCGACCAATACCAGCGCAAAGACGAGTGCAGCGGTCTGCTGGTTCAACGTGATGGACAGGGCAGCATCGTCGACGGCCCAGATCCGGGCCAAGATGGTGTAGACGGCGCATGCCAGCACTGCACCAAGGGTGAGCACGACGCCAACCGGACTGCCAGAAAAACCTCCTGTGTACACCACGAGCAGGACCCCGGCCAGCGCCAAAGAGATCGCAAACCATAGGCGTGGTGTCAGCTTTTCGCGCAGAATTATCAAGGCAAGGATCACGATGAGCGCAGGCTCTGACGCCCAGATCAGCACGGACGTGCTGGCGGCGATGGACGACAGACCCACTAGAGCGAGCGCATAGGAGAGGCCAGGATTCAGCAACCCCAAGGCCATCGCCTGGCGACGGCCACAACCGGCCGAACGGGTGCGTTGGCTTCGCGTAGACATGGTAGCCAGAAAGACGACGCTGATCGTCAGCTGCACGACGAGAAGGGTCACGGGTGCGATCTCGTCGAGGGCTTGCTTGCTCACGACCGTGCCGACACCCCAGCAGGCGGCAGCGAGCACTAGGGACAGGACAGGTGAGGGCAAACGACGCATGGGTGGAACTCCGAAGGTGGAAGGGGGAACGTCGGCCAAGTAGTGCTTAGGCCGGGCAGCCTTCTCCGTCACAACTGGCGTACGACGGCGTCCACGTTCGTCGTGGTGTTGCGCCCAGCTGCTCAGTCATCACGGGGTGACCGTACCTCGTCCGGTCTCTCGATCACAGGCCCATCGACAAGTGAGCGGTACATGATGTGCAGGCCTACCAAGCCCTCGGTCGGGTGGCTGAATGCCCGGGGGACGGTGCCGATCACCCCGAACCCGAGAGAGCGCCAGAGCGCGATGGCTGCGAGGTTGGTCTCGACCACCGCATTGAACTGCATGGCGAGGTAGCCAGTTCGGTGTGCCCAGTCGACGGCGAAGTGACCGAGCTGGCGGCCGATTCCCAGACCCTGATGGTCTGGGCTGACCATGAAACTGGCAGTGGCCACGTGCGCGCCGCGTCCGGGACGGTTGGGGCCTACCTTGGCGGTTCCGATGAGCCGGCCCTCGACCTCGGCGACGAACACCTGCCACGGGGGCGGCTCGAGCCACAGCTTCTGCATCTGTTCGGACGAGGGGGTTGGCTGCCAGGCGTAGGTGTCGCCGGCGTCCACCACTCCCTTGACAAGGGGCCACAATGCTGGCCAGTCGGCGGCTGCCGCGGCACGTATCTGCACCTTCGCACCCTAACCAGGTGACGATGGTTTCGTTCTCGTCGTATGTGTCTGACAGGATCACCCGGTGACATACCGGTCAGGGCTGGTCTCCGTGGTGGGGCGTCCAAACACGGGCAAGTCCACTCTCGTCAACGCACTGACCGGAGAAAAGGTCGCCATCACCTCGAGCCGGCCGCAGACCACCCGTCACATCATTCGGGGAGTCGTCCATCGTCCCATGGGCCAACTCGTACTCGTCGACACCCCAGGTCTACACAAGCCACGAACGCTGTTGGGCCAGCGGCTGAACGATGAGGTGCGACATGCGTTGACTGACGTCGACGTAGTGGCGGTCACTCTGCCCGCCAATGAGTCGATCGGACCCGGTGATCGACGGGTGACGGCGGAAGCGGCGGCGATGAAGCGCTCGCCGAAGGTCGCAGTCGTGACGAAGACCGATCTGGTGTCTCCCGACCAGCTGCTCGTGCATCTGGCCGCAGTGGGGGCGCTGGCTGAGCAGAACGGTTTCATATGGGACGAGGTCGTTCCGATCTCGGCGCGCACCGGCGACCAGGTCGAGCTGCTCACTGACTTGCTGATCGGGTTGCTGCCAGAAGGAGAGCCGTTCTTTCCAGCCGGTCAAGTGACTGATGAGCCGCAGGACATCCGCATCGCCGAGCTCATCCGCGAAGCCGCGCTCGAAGGCGTGCGAGACGAGCTGCCTCACTCCATCGCTGTTGTGGTCGATGAGGTCAGACCGCGCGAGGACCGGCCCGCCGAGCGGCCCCTCACCGACATCCACGCCACGGTGTACGTCGAACGAACCAGCCAGAAGGCAATCATCATCGGTCACAAGGGTTCGCGGCTGCGCGACGTCGGTCAGACTGCGCGCCTCGACATTGAGAGTCTGTTGGGTGTGCCCGTCTATCTCGACCTGCACGTGAAGATAGCCAAGGACTGGCAGCGCGATCCCAAGCAGCTACGAAGACTCGGTTTCGACTAGGCGTTCCTCGTCCGAACCCTCGTCCCGTTCGTTGCTGAGGTCTTCGATGCCATCGTCCAGCGGGGCGACTTGCTCGTGATGTGCTAACTCGGGGATGAGCTCGTAGCGATGCCCGTAGGTCTCGATGATGGCCTGGATGCTGGCGACGATGGGGATGGCAATCAACGCGCCCATGGCGCCGGCCAACGCCCCGCCAACAATGACGGCGCCGAACGCAACCGCCGGATGAATGTCCATGGTGCGCTTGCTGACACGCGGAGAGAACACGTAGTTCTCGATCTGCTGATAGAAGATGACGAACCCGACCACCAGAACGCCATCCAGCGTGCTGCTGCTGAACCCGATCAGCGCGGGCAGGGCTCCACCGAGATACGTGCCGAGTGTGGGGATGAACTGCGAGACCACGCCGGTCCAAATGCCGAGGGGTAGCCAGTACGGCACATCGATGATGAGGAGGAATGCCGAGGTGAACGTGGCGGCGAACACAGCCAAGACCAATCGAGAGACCACATACCCGCCCGTCTTCTCGATGGCGATCTGCCACACCTGGTTGACGACGCGCTGGCTCTCGGCCGGTAGCCACGACGCGACGGTGCGGCGGACCTGGGGGCCCTGCGCAGAGAAGTAAAAGGCGAAAAGCAGCACAGTGAAAAGGTCGAACACGACACCTACGAGGGAGGTGAAGATGCCGAAGAGTCCGAGCCCGATCGTCGAGCCCCACTCGGCAACCCGCTCTTGCGTCACCTCGAGTCCGTCGAGCAGCTGGTTCGAGTCGATGTTGGAGTTGAAGGTGCCATTGACCCAGTTGATGAGGATTTCGAGGTTGCTAGGTAGCGCCTGTACCAGGTTGACGACCTGGTCGATGAAGATGGCGCCGAACACGGCAAAGAAGGCCACGATCGCGACAAAGAGCCCGACCATGACGATGCCGGTACCGGCTCCGCGCTTGATCCCACGGCGCGCGAACCACGAGACGGCCGGCTCCATGGCGATGGCGAAGAGCCAGGCGAGAAGCAGCAGAAAGAGCAAGTGGCGGACGCCGAAGAAGAACCATTCAAAGACCTGGATGAAGAGCACCACACCGATCACGGCGAAGGCGATCCGTCGGATGAGGCGAGGGTCTGCGACCGCCGCAGCAACGACGCGAGACGTACGGCGCGCCGCTGAATCGGCGGGGTTGGCATTTGGGTCTTGCCCGGTCGTTCCAGTCATGGACAGACGGTAGCCGACGCGTCCGATCGGACGGGCCATGCGCGCCGCGGGGGCTGGGGTACACTTCTCGGGATGCTGAACATGCGCCTGCTTCTTCGCAGCCGCGGCGAGGCCTAGCCAGACCGGTCTCCTCGCCGCGGAGTTGTGTGCGCCTCCGGTCGTGGCCAGTCCAGCAGACCCGAGGAGACCAACTCCGATGTCCCAGAGCCCAATGTCTCAGAGCCAGCATCAGCCCCGCGTCCAGCAACCTAGCGGGATGCCCACCCACAAGTATCGCCCCTTTCCAGCAGTCGGTCTCAGTGACCGCACGTGGCCGGACGCCGTCATCACCGGCGCTCCGCAGTGGTGCTCGGTCGACCTTCGAGATGGCAACCAAGCACTGATCGATCCGATGAGCCCGGCCCGCAAGCACAAGATGTTCCAGCTGCTGGTCGACATGGGATTCAAGGAGATCGAGGTTGGGTTTCCGTCTGCGTCGCAGACCGACTTCGACTTCGTCCGTGAACTCATCGACGAGAACCTGATCCCAGATGACGTCGTCATCCAAGTCCTCACCCAGGCTCGCGAGCACCTGATTGAGCGCACCTACGAGTCGATCCGCGGCGCCAAGCGTGCCATCGTCCACCTCTACAACTCGACGTCAACCCTGCAGCGACGTGTCGTCTTCGGTCTCGACAAGGACGGCATCAAGGACATCGCCGTTCAAGGGGCCAGGCTGTGTAAGAAGTTTGAAGAGACAGTTCCCGAGGTCGAGGTGGCCTACGAGTACTCACCAGAGTCGTTCACCGGCACCGAGCTCGACTACGCCGTCGAGGTCTGCAATGCAGTGATTGACCAGTGGCAGCCAACACCCGAGAACCCGGTCATCATCAATCTTCCGGCGACGGTCGAGATGGCCACACCCAACGTCTACGCCGACCAGATCGAGTGGATGCACCGCCACCTGGCCAGCCGTGACGCGGTCGTCCTCTCACTGCATCCGCACAACGATCGCGGCACTGCCGTCGCGGCCGCTGAACTTGGGTTCATGGCTGGCGCTGACCGGATCGAGGGAACCCTGTTTGGAAATGGCGAGCGCACTGGCAACGTGTGCATCGTCACTTTGGGACTGAACCTGTTCAGCCAGGGAATCGATCCCATGCTCAACTTCAGCGACATTGACGAGGTGCGCCGCATCACCGAATATGCGAATCAGCTACCGGTGCATCCGCGCCACCCGTACGGCGGCGACCTCGTCTACACGGCCTTCTCCGGGTCACATCAAGATGCCATCAAGAAGGGTTTTGATGCACTGGGCGCTGACGCCGCGGCAGCAGGCAAGACCGTCGATGACATCGAGTGGGGCGTGCCCTACCTGCCGATCGACCCCAAGGACGTCGGGCGCAGCTACGAGGCGGTGATCCGCGTCAACAGCCAGTCCGGCAAGGGCGGAGTCGCGTACATTATGAAAGCCGAGCACCAGTTCGACCTTCCGCGACGACTGCAGATCGAGTTCAGCCACGTCGTTCAGCAGCACACCGATGACGAGGGCGGCGAGGTCACGCCCGAGCAGATGTGGGCGATCTTCGAGCGCGAGTTCTTGGCGCACGACGGAGCCCTGCAGCTCAATGCGGTGCACACCTCCAGCACTCAAGGTGAGAAGGATCTGCTGCGAGTGGGCCTGTATATCGACGGCGAACGACGTGAGCTCGAGGGTCAAGGCAACGGGCCCATCGCGGCATTCGTCAATGCGTTGTCGACGATCGACAAGGACGTTCGTGTGCTCGACTACGCCGAGCACGCCATGAGCGCAGGTGGCGATGCGAAGGCTGCCGCATACCTTGAGTGCGCCATTGATGGCCAGGTCTTTTGGGGGATCGGAGTCGACCCCAACATCCTCACCGCGTCCCTCAAAGCGATCGTCAGCGCCGTGAACCGGGCGTCACGCGCCGCCTAGTGGCTAAGTGGCGGCTGCCGTGCACACCGTACCGATGCGCTTGAACCCGACACGCTCGTAGACCCTGGCAACATCCTCGTTGTCAGCGCTGAGGAAGATCACCTCGATTCCGCGTCGGATGGCGTCGGCAACAAGGGTGTCGGTCACGGCTGCACCTAGGCCCTGATGACGGTTGGCCGGTAGCGTTCCGACGCCGACGATCTCGGTGACGTCGCCGAGGGGATTGTGACCACCGGAGCACAGCACGCCGTGCTCATCTTCGGCCACCACCAGCACTGAATCCCCGTCGCGAATGCGCTGGCGCAGATTGTCGGACGCCGCTGGCGGCCAGGCCTCGATGGCGGCTTCACGTTCTGTCGTGCCGACGTCTGCGACCGCGGCGTGGGGTGACGCGAACGCAAGACGCGCGACCACCTGAGCGGCTGGAACGACCAGATCGTCGGCTCGATCGATCCGCCGAACTCTGATGCCTTCAGGGACTGGGACGGCGAGTGCGTCGTGGTGCACCAGCAACGGGTGGGGGGTCACGCTGAGCCCGGCGTCTCGACAGGCAGTGGCCAGATAGGGGGCGATCTCACTGAGCCACTCCAGTCGCTCGGGAAGCCCGAGCTCGCGCTGGCGAGCACAGAGAGCGTTGACGTCGACAGCTGTGGCATATCCTGGCGCCCAACCCAGGCTCGTCCTGGCGAAGAACTGGTGGGCGAAGCGCGAGCGGAAGAGGGTGAACGGACCAACATCCTCTGCGTCGGCCTGCGACCGCGGCGCAGCGTCCAGGTAGCCCTCGATACGGCTGATCAGCTCAGTGGTCATCACACGATCTTGGCCGACTCGCCGGGGCCGCGGCTACCCGGTGTACAGATCGAGGGGAGAATGGGGTGGTGAGCCTCTATCGAGACGACGGTGTCGTGCTGCGCACCCAGAAACTGGGCGAAGCCGATCGAATCGTCACGGTACTTACCCGCAACCACGGGCGTGTCCGCGCGGTGGGAAAGGGCGTTCGGCGTACGTCGTCGAAGTTCGGGGCACGACTTGAACCCTTCAGCCACGTCGATGCGCAGTTTCACACCGGCAGATCGCTCGACATCGTGACGCAGGTCGAGTCCCTGACATCGTACGGGGCGTCGATCGCTACCGACTACGGCCGCTACACGGCGGGGACCGCGATGCTCGAGACCGCCGAACGGCTCACCGACGTCGAAAAGGAGCCGGCCGTTCAGCAGTACCTGTTGCTGGTCGGAGGGCTCAGGGCCCTTGCTGCCGGCGAGCACAGTGCAGGCGCTGTCCTCGACGCCTACCTCTTGCGGTCGCTGGCGGTCGCCGGCTATGCAGCCAGCTTCGACGACTGCACCCGTTGCGGCGCGCCAGGACCACATCGCTGGCTCTCGGTCGAAGCGGGCGGCTCGGTGTGCCGCGACGACCGTCCGGCTGGGTCCGTCACGATCAATGCTGAGTCGCTCGAGGTTCTGTCGGCGCTGCTGACCGGCGACTGGGACATCGTCGAGGCGGCCGATCCTCGCTACATCCGCGAGGGCACTGGTGTTGTGGCCGCGTACACCCAGTGGCACCTGGAACGAGGGCTTCGTTCGCTGCGACTGGTCGATCGCACATGAGGCGCCGACATCCCGCGCTCCCACCCGGCAGGCACCCCTCTGGTGTTCGGCCACCTCTGGTTCCGGTCGAGCTGGTGCCTAGGCACGTGGCGGTCGTCATGGACGGCAACGGCCGTTGGGCCAAAGCCCAGGGGCTTCCCCGAACGGACGGTCACAAAGCGGGTGAGGCCGCGCTGTTCGATCTCGTCGAAGGAGCGATCGAGATCGGCGTGAAGTATGTGTCGGCGTACGCCTTCAGCACCGAGAACTGGAAACGCTCACCCGACGAGGTGCGCTTTCTCATGGGCTTCAATCGCGACGTGATCCGGCGCCGTCGCGATGAAATGAACGCGATGGGCGTTCGCGTGCGGTGGGCCGGACGCCGACGGCGGCTCTGGAAGAGCGTCATCGACGAACTCGAAGCGGCCGAACAGCTGACACGCCACAACGACGTGCTCACCTTGACGATGTGTGTCAACTACGGAGGTCGCGCGGAGATCGCCGATGCGGCGGCTGCCGTCGCACGCGAGGTGACAGAGGGAAGGCTCGAGGTGTCGAAGGTCAACGAGCGGACGCTGGCGCGCTATCTCGATGAGCCAGATCTGCCAGATGTCGACCTCTTCATCCGCAGCTCCGGCGAGCAGCGCATTTCCAACTTCCTCCTGTGGCAGAGCGCCTACGCCGAACTGGTCTTTCTCGACGAGCTGTGGCCAGATGTCGACCGTCGGCATCTGTGGAGGGCGATCGAGCAGTATGCGGCTCGCGATCGGCGCTACGGCGGTGCCGACCCCAGTCCGCTGACCTGAGTCGGGCTGACCCTTGCTCACCAGGCCGCCCTGCCTAGTGATGTGTCTGAGCCTCGTGGTGCGCATGACTCAGCGGCTCGACCTGAAAGGTGCAGTGCTCCACGGCGAAGTGGTCGGCCAGGCACGCGGACAGATCGTCTAGGACATGCCCAGCGCGGCCTTCGGAAATAACTGCGTCGTCGACGACGACGTGCGACGCGAGCACCGGCATCCCCGAGGTGATCGTCCAGACGTGCAGGTCGTGGGCGCCGATCACTCCTGGGGTGTCGAGGATGTGCTGACGCACGGAGTCGAGGTCGACGTTCTTCGGCGACGCCTCGAGCAGTACGTCAACGGCATCGCGCACCAGCAACCAGGCGCGCGGAAGGATGAGCAGGGCAACCAGGATTGACCCGACGGCGTCGGCTCTCAACCATCCCGTGGTGATAATGATGACTGCCGCTGCGGCGGCCATCACAGATCCCAGTGCGTCGCCGAGGACTTCGAGGTAGGCACCCTTGATGTTCAGGCTCGAGCCGGCCCCTCCCCGGAGCAGAGCCACCCCCACCAGGTTGGCGGCGAGCCCAAGCAGGGCGAAGACCAGCATCGTTGATCCCTGGACGGGCGGCGGGTCTTGAAGGCGGTCAGCGGCTTCAACCAAGACCCAGAGTGCGACACCGATCAGCAAGACGGCGTTCACCAGAGCAGCCAGGATCTCTAGCCGGTAGTAGCCGAAGGTGCGCCGTGGCGAGGCCGGGCGGTTGGCCAGAGTGATGGCGAGCAGCGCCAGGCCGACGCCAGCGACGTCGGTGAGCATGTGCCCGGCGTCGGCCAGCAGCGCCAGGCTGTTGCCGAGGGCGGCCCCGATGAGTTGAGCGACGAGGACGACCAACGTGAGGCCAAGCACCACGACGAGGCGCGACCGGTGCGAAGCGCTCAGCGACGGCGCCGCAGCGCGTCCATGTGAGTGGCTCATGGCGTCACGTCAGCCGCAGTCGCTGCAGGTGCCTGAGATCTCGAGCGTGTGGTGGATGTCGGTGAATCCGTGGTGGGCGGCGATCTCGTCGGCCCACGACTCCACGGCGGGACTGTCAACCTCGATGGTGCGTCCGCAGCTGGTGCAGACGAGGTGGTGGTGGTGCTCGTCGGTGCAGCGGCGGTACATCGCCTCGCCGTCGCCGGAGCGCAGGACATCGACCTGGGAAGCATCGGCAAGCGACTGCAACGTTCGATAGACCGTGGTGAGGCCCACCGTTGAACCGCTCTCGCGTAATCGGGCGTGGATGTCTTGGGCGGTACTGAACTGGGTCAAGCTGTCGAGCATCGCGAGAACCGCCGCGCGCTGGCGGGTGTTTCGCTGCGGGGTGGCTGGTGCATCAGCTGGGCTCATGGACCTTGCCCTCCTGCGCGTGACGGACCGCGTCGAGCACGATGTGCGCGACGTGCTCGTCCGTGAGCTGGTAGGCGACCTCGCGACCTCGTCGCACGCCTTCGACGAGGTCGGCGCCCCTTAGTACGCGAAGGTGTTGGCTGATCAACGGCTGCGGCAGATGCAGGCGCTCGACGAGCTCATGCACGCACTGTTCGCCTTCGGCAAGTTCAGACACCAGGGCGATCCGAATCGGAGATGCCAAGGCACGAAAAAGCTCAGAGGTCTCGTCGTATCCGTCGACGGCGCTACCGTGATTCACATGCAAAGATTGCCATACATGCATGCCTATTGGCAAGCCGGCAAGCGACCGCCATCAGCGACGCTGTGCCCAGCGGAGGCCACCGGTGACGAAGGCAGTTGCCCCGAAGAGCGCGATCGCCGTCAGAACGATCGACCCCCCCGACGGTGTGTTGGTGTAGTACGACGCAGTGACGCCCACCACCGCGCAGACGAGGCCGATTGCGAGTGACAGCGCCAGTGCAGACCGGAAGCTACGCGCGACCAGCTGGGCGGTGGCCACCGGCACCACCATGAGCGCGCTGATGAGCAACAAACCGACGACGCGCATCGAGACGACCACGGTCGTTGCGGTGAGGACGGCCAGCACCAGATTCAGCGGCAGCACCGGCATACCACTGGCTCTCGCGTACTCCTCGTCGTTGGCCACGGCGAACAGATGTCGGCCGAGCCCGAGAGTGACCAAGAGAATCAGGGCGGCGAGTACGGCAAAGATGGCGAGGTCCTGCGGGGTCGTGGTGGTGATGGCACCGAAGAGGTACTGGTTGAGGCTGGCTGCGCTGCCGCCCGGCGCCTTCGAGATCAGGACCACACCACCGGCGATGCCGCCGTAGAACATGATGGCGAGAGCAAGGTCGCTGGTCGTCCTGCCGCGGTCGCGAAGCAGTTCGATCGTGAGAGCGCCGCCAGCTGCTGTGACCAGTGCGACCCCGACAGGTGCCCACCCCGTGAGAAGTCCGAGCGCGACACCGGTCAGCGCGACGTGGCCCATGCCGTCGCCCATCAGCGCGAGTCGGCGCTGAACCAAGAAGATTCCGACGCTCGGGGCCGCCAACCCCACCAGAACGCTTGCGAGAAGGGCCCGTTGCATGAAGTCGTACTGCCAGAACTCCACGGTCATCCCCCTGTTTGCAGGGTGGGGGGCAGGGGATCGTGGGGCGGGTCGTCGGCGTGGTCGTGATGGGCAAAGGGCTCGCTCGCGGCTAGCAGGATGGCCTGCGTGGGATCACCGTCGTACTCGATGCGTCCGTGGCTGATCCACACGACCCGGGTGAGGTGTGGACTGAACGGCTCGAGATCGTGGGTGACCACACCGATCGTGACCCCCTGCCGGCTCAGCGATCCCAGCACGTCGACGAGTGCGGCCTGTGCTTCGACATCGACACCAGCCGTCGGTTCGTCAAGCAGCAAGAGCTCGGTCTCGGCGGCGAGCGCTCTGGCGATCAGGACCCGGCGCTGTTGGCCACCCGACAGCTGGTGCACCGGCCGCGCGGCGAGCTCAGAGATGCCGACGCGTTCTAATGCGCCGTTCACCGCTTTGCGATCGGCGGCGCTGGGCAACCGCCAGAGACCGGAGCGGGCCAGGCGTCCGCTGGCAACGATTTCTCTGACGGTGGCGGCGATCGGGCCGCCGACGGTGTGTCGTTGCGGTACGTACCCGATCCGCCACCGCTCGCGGTAGCGCTCGGCGGGGATCCCGAAGAGGTCGAGCTCACCTTCGGTGCGGTGGGCGAGTCCAAGGATCGACTTGACCAGCGTCGACTTGCCGGATCCGTTCGGACCGACGATGGCCACGAACTCGCCAGCGCTGACGGCGAAGTTGACGTCTGTCAGCACGGTGGCGTCGGCGTAGCCGAGGGTGGCGGCGCGCAGGTCAACGAGTGCCTCGGTCAGCGGCAGGGCAATCCCTCCTGCAGGTTCGTGAGGTTCGCCTGCATGACCTGCAGATAGTCGTCGCCAGCTGAGTCTGCTGACAACCCCTCGAGTGGGTCCAG
>JBDTTS010000005.1:0-23181 GCA_039930525.1 Actinomycetes bacterium
ATCCAAACGCGAGGCTGAACCTCTGCCACCAGACCCCGCTGAAATCCGAAGAGCCCCTTGACCATGCACTTGGTTAGGGTTTGCCGGTGACCATGCTGACCCCTCTCGGCAGAGGGCCACGGCGTTCCCGCCGTTGGCCCCGAGTGCTGGGTGCCCTGGTAGTGGTGGCACTTATTGCCGCTGCGGCCTACGGAGTCTGGTGGTGGCTCGGCGAGCGAACCGACTCCAGCCCGACTCCGGCGGCCTCACCAAGCCGAAGCTGCATCACACCGACGCCCAAGGTGCCCAAGAACCTGCCGGATCCTGGCGACGTCACCCTGGCAGTAGCCAACGGCACCGAGCGCAACGGGCTCGCCGTCGACACCGCTGATGCGTTCGCCGCACGTGGGTTCGTAGTGGTGGACGTCGGCAACACCGACAAGCCCGTCAAGCAAGGCACAGCCGTGGTCCGCTACGCCAAGGGCGACCTCCGGCAGGCCATCGTGGCGGCGTCCTACGTGCCAGGGGCCGAGGTTCTCGAGGTGGCTCGGGTGCCCGAGGCAAACGTGGCTGTGTGGTTGGGGCCTGAGCTCACCGGGGTCGCCAAGAAGAACGACGCCGATGTAGACGCAGTGGTGCTTCCGGCTGGCGAGCCCGTGTGCACGAAGAAGAAGAAGCCCTAGTCAGGACGATTCGATGCACTCCGCTCAAATCCGAAGAGCCCGATTTCCCTGATTCTTCTGCGTCAACTCGGCACTCGACGTACTGTGAAAAAGCCCGTGAGAGGAAACCGAAGGAGACGCTCGATGCGCACCAAGGTCTTGATCACGCTCGTCGCTGTAACGGCCATGCTCGGACTGTCAACGCCGGCACAGGCCATCGTCAATGGCCAGGCGGACGACGGAGAGCACCCGTACGTCGGTGAGCTCCTCTTCTACGTGCCCGACGACATCGACTCTCGGTTCACCGACCCAGGCGGCTGGTTCACCTGCTCCGGCACGCTGGTCGACCCCACCACGGTGGTGACGGCAGGGCACTGCGTCTACGGAGTCGGCAAGGATGGAAAGTCGACCACGACGAAGGGTGGCGACGGTTCAGGCGGCAACGACATGTGGATCAGCTTCGAGGCCGCCCCCGACTTCGACATCCTCCCGCCAAGTTCGGGCTACGTCCCCGACCGCAACGGCGACCGCTACGCCGACTGGGACAAGGCCCTCGACGCCTCCGCCGAATGGCACAGCGCTTCTGCCTACTCACACCCGCAGTACGACGACGCGGCCTTCTATCTGCACGACCTTGGCGTGCTCGTCCTCGATAAGCCGGTCTACATGTCGGAGTACGGATCCGTTGCCCCTGAAGGCTTTCTCACCGACGTCGTCAAGCAGAAGTCGAAGCTCCTGTTCGAAGCGGTCGGCTACGGCCTCGAAGGATCCAAACTGAACTCATCCTTCGGTGGCGACACTCGGATGAAGGCCCAACAGCGGCTCGTCAACCTCAACGGGGTCGCTGGAACGGGCAAAGGCACATCGGCGAAGTTCTCCAGCAACAAGGGAAAGAACACGACGGGCGGCACCTGCTTCGGCGACTCGGGTGGACCGATCTTCCTGAACAACTCCACCACCTTCGCGGCTGTGACGTCGTACGGCATCAGCCCGACATGCTCAGACGGCACTGGTGGATACCGGATCGACCAGAAGGACGACCTCAAGTTCTTGGCAACGTTCGGGGTCACCCCCTAGCGTGGCCCGGTCTTCTTCCGCCTAGGAGGTTTCGGCTTCTTCGGCGGAAGAGACCGCGCATAGTCGACGCCACTCATCACCCACTCCTGCAGGTGGGAGTCGTCGGCGACCAGGCCTCGTCCGGCAATCACGAAGCCACGCATCGCTTTGCCTGTGAAGTCCATCTCGCGGGCCCCCTTGGCCAGCGCGGCTTCCTGACCGTCCGCGCCGACGCGCACCATCAGCTCATCGCCCATGACGCCGCACGCCATGTGGCTATTCACCATGAATGCCAGGCCGCCGAACATCTTGATCTCGGTGGGCTCGGCCATCGGTGCCAGTTGCTCACGGACGCGCTCAGCGAGATCTTCGTTGTACGCCATCAAGCCAGCATGTCGCGATCAATGCTCTTTGGCGATACACGCCGGATACCTACTAGGGTCCGAAGGCCTTGCTGGTGATCTCTACTGCCCGCCCGCCCCCATCGGCCACCAGCGTCGTGCCGGTCACGCTGGACGACTCGTCCGAAGCAAGGAAGAGGCAGCATGTCGCCATCTCTTCCGCCGACACCGGGCGTTGCAACGGAACGTCAGCGGTCGCCAGGCGATAGGCCTCCTCGCGGCTGATGCCCCGCAAAGCACCCAGCCCGTCCATATCCTCATCCCCCATCGGTGTCCGCACCCAACCTGGACATAGTGCGTTGGCCCGGATTCGGTGCGGCCCATAGTCGACCGCGATCGATCGGGCGAGCGCGATCAGAGCGGCCTTGGAGACGTCGTAGGCCGCGGACGCCGGAGCTGAGGCCATGCCACTGGTGCTGGACACCAGAACGATCGATCCGCCACCGCGTTCCAGCATCGTTGGCAGCGCCGCCCTGGTCACCAGCATGGGTCCATTGACGTTCGTGTCGAGGGTTCGCCGCCAGACATCTACATCCATGTCGCCGACGGCCCCCACGAAGCCCACGCCGGCGCTGGCTACGACCACGTCGATGCCACCGTAGGCGGAGATTGCTGCAGCAGTCGCCTCAGCGATGTGGTCAGGATCGGTCGTATCGCCGGGAACCGCAAGACCGTTCACCTCGGCCGCCACCGACGTCAATGGCCCTGGGCGGCGACCGGTAAGGACCACCTTGGCGCCCTCCGCAGCGAACAGTCGCGCAGTCGCCGCACCGATCCCCGTGCCACCCCCGGTGATGAGGGCGACCTTGTTCTCGAGTCTCATGGAACCTCCTGCTGGTTGTAAGCAGTACAAGTCAACCGTAGCCAGAGGTTGAGTCGAGCGTGATTGATTGCCACCATGCAGCGTTTCGAGGCTGATGGGGTGTCTTAGTCAGTGGAGGTGAGAGTGGAGTCACTGGAGGGGTTGTTGGCCGCGCACGGTGCTGCGCTGCTGCGGCTTGCCTTCATGCTTACCGGCTCGGCTGACTCCGCTCAGGATCTGATGCAGGACACATTGGTGAAGCTTCACCGTCACTGGACGAAGGTGGCTCGTGCCGACGCGCCGTTGGCGTACGCCAAGCGGGTGATGGTCAACGAGTACACGCGTAGCGCCAAGCGCCGGTGGAACACGGCGTTGGTGCTCGTGGAAGATCCGGTGTCGTTTGAGACGCCTTCCAGCGAGACGTTTGAGACCGACCTTGTTCAGCGAGATCGCCTGTGGTCGCTACTAGGTCAGCTGCCCAGGGCGGAGCGGGCAGCGGTGGTGCTGCGTTACTACGAGGACCTGTCGGACCGGCAGGCAGCTGAGTTGCTGGGGTGCCGAACTTCTACGGTCCGCGCGAACGCCTCACGTGCCCTGGCTCGGCTGCGGCAGCAGCTGCCAACAGGTGAAGAGGCGACGCCGTGAACGACTTTGAGGACGAGCTTCGCAAGGTGTTCCGTGCCAAAGAGGGCGAGGCTCCGACGGTTCTGCCACTGTCGGAGTACCTGGGTGGGGACCCTGCTAGACGCTTGCGGCGGTGGCAGTGGGCGGCGGTTCCAGCAGCTGTCACAGTCGCCGCGGCCCTCGTGGTGGGTGTTGTCGCGCTTCAACCCGACGTATCGAGGGAAGCACCCGTTGTCGCCGGCAGCTCCACGAGCGACAGGCAGGGCCCAGTTGTTGACAATCAGAGCGCTGGCTCGTGTGTTGAGGAGTACTCACCCAAGACTGCAATGGAACGGTCGTTCGCCTTCGACGGTGTGGTGACCGGGATTGACCTGGGGACAACGAACCGCCCAGACCGTGGTCCGCTTTCGTTGGCAGCTGTGACATTTGAGGTCAAGGAGTGGTTCGTCGGAGGTTCACAGGACACCGTCACCGTTGACATGGTCACACCCAGTCTGCGTGGAGACACCGAATCGGCCATCAACCAGAGCTACTCAGTCGGCACCCGACTGCTGCTGTCCGGCGAGCCGCGTTGGGGTGGCTCGGACCCCTTGGCCGACGCGATCGCTTGGGACGGGTGCGGGTTCGTCCGGTACTGGGATGAGCAGACCGCCGACCAGTGGCGGGCAGCCACCCTGGACCTGGCGGCCTCGTTGCCTCGCGACAAGTGCTGGAAGACAAATCTCGTCGCTGGCGTCCCCGATTACATTGCTCCAAGACCAGTGGAGGACACCCCACCGGTTGAGTTGGCCGCCACCTACGCATCGGCGTTGGGCGGGCCCTACTCGGACGTTTCATACGTGGTCGCTGTCACGAGCGACGACACGCAGAAAATTCTACTCGTCATCGACGGCGAGATCGTAGGTGAGCTCGACTACACGTACGGCGAGTACGGGTGGGAAGTCTCGGGGCTTGAATACTGCAGCTGAACGCCGCCGGACGGTCAATGAAGCGTTAGTCACGGTTTTTCGCGCTGAGCGGGCTGAAACCGTGACTGTCTCTTCATTCACCGCTCGGCGTCGACCGAAGTCACCCGGGAGCGGCCCACCATCGGCTCGCCCAGGACACCTCCAACTACGTCATCAACGCCATCACCAGCGAACTCCTCCGCGAACTCACCATCGATCCTGACCGCGACTACCAACCAGAAAACAAAAAGATCCGAACCCCAAATGAGGGTTCGGATCTTTCCTATCTCTTGCGAGATCACATGGCGGTGGCGGTGGGATTTGAACCCACGGAGGAGTTGCCCCCTCACACGCTTTCGAGGCGTGCTCCTTCGGCCGCTCGGACACGCCACCGCCAAAAAGGCTACCCGACTACGGTGTCGAGCCCGAATCGCGGTGCCGGGAGAAGAACTGCTCCACGAGCGTGCCGCACTCGTCGGCCATGACACCTGAAACTACTTCCGGACGGTGGTGCAGTCGGCGATCACGCACGACATCCCACAGAGTTCCGACCGCGCCCATCTCGTCGTTCCAGGCGCCGAACACCAACTTGCCGACCCTCGCCTGCACGATGGCTCCTGCACACATCGTGCAAGGCTCAAGAGTGACCACCAACGTGCACTCGTCGAGCCGCCACGCGCCCAATGCATCGGCAGCGGCCCGCAGTGCCAGTATCTCTGCGTGAGCGGTGGGATCGGCGTCGACCGTGCGTCGGTTGTGACTCGCGCCGATCACCTCACCGGACGCGTCGAGCACGACAGCCCCGATCGGAACATCACCATGTTGCGATGCCATCAGGGCTTCGCCGAGGGCGAGGAGCATTGCCTCGGAGTACGAGTTGTTTGTGCCAGGCATCGGTCAGGATTCAGGCGACGAGTTGCATGGCGGCGTCATACTGCTCAGAAAATCCTAGGTGCTCGGCGATTCGACCAAAGACGTCATCGGGGAAGAGCTCGAGGTCGTCGCAGAGCTCAGCCATCAGCAGTGGACTGGCACCGAGGTCTTCGAGCAGGTCCAGGTCTCCGGCTGGTTCGATGTCGTCTTCGTCGTCGCCATCAGGCATCGGCAGGCCCAGTCGATCCAGCACCTGCCCTGCGAACGGAGCGTCGAAGGCCGCGGTCACATCGCTCAAGAGCATCTGTATTTCGCCACCGCGAATCCGGAGAATCACGAAGAAGTCCTCAGAGAACGACAAGAGCCCGATCGACCCGGCATCACCCGGCTGCTGCCGAAGCGCGTGAATGATCTGGTCGAGGTCGTCGGCTGCGGCCGGAGGCAGAGGTACGACCGACCACACGCCATCCTCTTTTACCGCGCTCAGCGCGAAGTCGGCTGCCATCTCGTCACTCATCGTGGCCTCCGCCGATTGTCGTCACCCCCGAGATAGTCGCAGACGGGCGGCGTGCTGCCTAGGGGTTTCCGCCCAAGGCGCATCAGAGTGACTTGAGTGCGGTCACCGTCTGAGCCAACGAATCCTTGGCGTCACCAAAGAGCAACTGAGTCTTGGGATCGAAGAGCAGCTCGTTCTCTATGCCGGCGAAACCAGGGCGCATCGACCGCTTGAGGAAGACCACTGACTGCGCCTGGTCGACGTTGATGATCGGCATTCCCGAGATCGGAGTGCCTGGCGTCCGGGCCGCCGGGTTGACCACATCGTTGGCCCCGACCACCAGCACCACGTCGGTGGTAGGCAGTTCGGGGTTGATCTCGTCCATCTCTTTGAGCTGCTCGTAGGGAACGTTGGCCTCGGCCAGCAGCACGTTCATGTGCCCTGGCATGCGGCCCGCCACAGGGTGAATGCCATACGACACCTCGACGCCCCGCTCGCCGAGCAGGTCGACCAGCTCCTTCAGCGCCCCCTGCGCCTGCGCCACCGCAAGGCCATACCCCGGCACGATCACCACGCGCTCGGCGTAGGTGAGCATCACCGCGACGTCGGACGGACCCAACGACTTCACCGGCCGATCGGACGCCTCGCCACCGCCGAGAGTGGACGAGCCAGAGAGCGCCCCGAAGAGGGTCGATCCGATGGGCCGCCCCATCGCCTTGGCCATCAACAGCGTCAGCAACGTGCCGCTCGCGCCCACCAAAGTTCCGGCAACGAGCAGCAGCACGTTGTCGAGCACAAAACCCGACGCGGCAACTGCGACTCCGGTGGCAGCGTTCAACAGCGAGATGACGATGGGGACGTCCGCGCCTCCGACCGGAAGCACGAAGAGCACACCGAGCAACAGCGAAACCGCCGCCAGGGCGTAGATCATCGGAATCGACCGAGTGCCGATCACCCCGACCGCCAGACCAACCGAGGCGATGGCCGCCACTGGTAGCAGTACCTGCATGCCCGGGAACACGACCGGCCGTGAGGTCATCAACCCCTGAAGCTTCAAGAAGGTGATGACCGACCCGCTGAACGACACCGAACCGATGAGCACCGTGAAGGCGGACGCCGTCAAAGCCCCCAAGCCGGAATCGTCACCGACTGACAGGAACTCGACGAGTGCAACGATCGCGGCCGCCCCGCCGCCCACTCCATTGAACAGCGCCACCAGCTGCGGCATCGCGGTCATCTGCACCCGGCGCGCAGCAGGCACCCCAAAAGCCGTTCCCAACGCAATAGCGACCAAGATGGCCGGCATGTGGTCGAAGTCTTCGGCAACGAGAGTGACGACGACGGCAATCGTGGCACCAATCGCGCCAAGCGCATTGCCTCGACGTGCGTACTTCGGTGACGAGAGCCCCTTAAGGGCCAGTACGAAACAAATGGCCGCGGCGAGGTAGGCAAGCTGTACCCAAGTCTGGTTCACGCGTCCGACCTCTTGGCCGCAGACTGACGTGGCCGGAACATTTGCAGCATTCGGTCGGTCACCACAAATCCGCCGACCATGTTGACCGTCGCCATGACGATGGCGACCAGGCCGAGCCAGAGCTCGACGTCGGTGTCAGCGTGTCCAGTGACGATGATGGCGCCGACGAGGATCACACCGTGGATCGCGTTAGCACCCGACATCAACGGCGTGTGCAGGATAGTCGAAACCTTCGAGACCACCTCGAACCCTACAAAGATGCTCAGGACGAAGATTGTGATCAGCGCGACGCCGTCCATCAGCCACCCCCTTCTATCGCTTCGCGAGCTGGCGCGAATCGAACGAGGCCGTCGTGCACGACACACGCTCCATCAAGAATCTCGTCGTCGAAGTCCATCGACACCGCACCCTCTTTGAGAAAGAGCTGGCTGATCGCGACCAGGTTGGCGGCGTAGAGCCGGGACGCCGCAACCGGCATCTGCGATGGGACGTTCAGTGCACCCCAGACACTGGCGTTGCCGACCGTCACTACCTCTCCGGCCACCGAGCCTTCGACGTTGCCGCCGGTTTCAGCGGCCAGGTCGACCACCACCGAGCCTGGCCCCATGGTCTCGACCATCTGGCGCGTCACCAGCATTGGCGCCCGACGGCCGGGCACCGCTGCCGTCGTGATCACGGCATCGGCCGCCGCGATGTATGGGGTCAGCAGCTCACGCTGGCGCGCCGCTCGATCCTCGGTCATCTCGCGGGCATATCCACCCGCACCCTCGAGCGAGTCAAGTTCAAGGTCAATGAACTTCGCCCCCATGCTGCGGATTTCGTCGGCGGCTGCGGCTCTGACGTCGTAGGCCTGAACGACTGCACCCAAACGCTTGGCCGTGGCGATGGCCTGTAGGCCCGCGACACCGGCACCGAGCACCACAACCTTGGCCGGCTTCACCGTTCCAGCGGCAGTCATCAGCATGGGAAAGAACTTCGGTAGTTGTTCGGCAGCTACCAGCGCACAGCGGTACCCGGCGACCAATCCCTGCGACGAGAGCGCGTCCATCGACTGGGCGCGCGAGATGCGGGGAACGAGCTCCATCGACAACCAGGTGATGCCCGCCGCCTGAGCGGCTTTCACCTTGTCGAGCGACTGTACCGGCGCAAGAAACGACACCACGGTCGATCCGCGGTCGAGCGAGGCGATCCGGTCGAGATCGAGCGAATTGACCGTGAGGACGACGTCGGCACCGGCGAGCACATCGCCATCGACGATCGACGCACCCGCCTCGCGATAGGCGGCGTCCAATGCGTTCGCTGCAAGCCCCGCACCCGCCTGCACGCGCACGTCAACACCCAACGCCGTGAGGCGTCCGACGCTCTCTGGCACGAGAGCGACCCGGCGTTCGCCGGGCCGCGTCTCTGCCGGTACTGCGACAGTGGTCACGTGATCCACCCTATGACCTCTTTGGGGAGAATCTGCGGTGCTCTGACAACCTGACGTCTCCCAAGAAGTGCGACGTGCGGTGTCAGTGCAGAACCTTCAGCAGCTTGTCGATCGCAAGATCGAGGTCGTCCTGCTCGATCACCAAGGGCGGCGCCAACCGGATGGTGGTCTCGTGGGTGTCCTTGGCAAGGACGCCGTCGACCATCAACCGCTCACAGCGCTCTCTCGCCGACTCCTGGCCCGGGTGCAGCTGCACGCCCGCCCACAGACCGCGGCCCCTGACCTCGTTCACCGTTGCGGGAGCTTCGGCGCGCAGGCGTCCGAGCATGTGATCGCCCATCACGCGCGATCGCTCTTGGAACTCACCTGTCTTCAGCATGGCGATGACCTCAGTGCCGATTGCGGCGCCAAGCGGGTTACCGCCGAAGGTCGAGCCGTGCTCACCCGGCTTGAAAACCCCGAGGACGTCAGCGTCTGCGGCCACCGCCGACACCGGGTAGATACCCCCGCCCAGCGCCTTACCCATGACGTACATGTCTGGGACGACGTCTTCCCACTCGACGGCAAATGTCTTGCCAGTTCGACCCATCCCGCTCTGAATCTCGTCGGCGATGAAGAGCACGTTGTTCTCGCGGCAGATCTCGCGCGCTGCTGACAGGTAGCCGTCCGGCGGCAGCAGGACTCCTGCCTCACCTTGGATCGGCTCGACCAAGAACGCCACGGTCTCGGGAGTGATCGCTGCTCGCAGAGCATCGGCATCGCCGTAGCCAACAATATCGAACCCAGGGGTGAACGGTCCGAAGTCATCGCGTGCCTCAGGGTCTGTCGAGAAAGACACGATGGTCGTTGTGCGGCCGTGAAAGTTTCCGTCAGCCACGATGACTCGTGCCGTGTCAGCGGCCACTCCCTTAACGAGGTAGCCCCACTTTCGCGCGGTCTTGATCGCCGTCTCGACCGCCTCGGCACCAGAGTTCATCGGCAGCACCATCTCTTTGCCGGTGAGCTCGCAAAGGCCCTGGACGAAGGCTCCCAGCTGGTCGTTGTGAAAGGCACGGCTGGTGAGTGTGATCTTGTCGAGCTGCGCCTTGGCCGCGTCAACCAGCCGAGGATGCCGGTGACCGAAGTTCAGCGCCGAGTAGGCCGACAACAGGTCGAGATAGCGCTTGCCATCGGTGTCTGTGACCCAGGCTCCCTCGCCATGAGTCAGCACGACGGGCAGTGGGTGGTAGTTGTGGGCGCTGTAGCGCTCCACCTGTTCGCGGGGATCCATGGCCGCAGTGTGACATCTTGCGGGTCAAGATCGCATCACCTGGGACGAAGTTCTTCCGAGCCTCAGCGGGTGCCCTAGCTAGAGCGGTTTCACCAAGATCAAGCACGGGTTTTCGGGCCATAGTTCGGGGAATTCCTCCAGGGGGATAAACCCCATGGCCAGATAGAAGTCGGTTGTCTGCCGATAGTTCTCGTCCGGGCGCGAAGGCCCCAGCGTCTTGACCTGCAATATGCGGAACTGTTGCCCCAGCAGATCGGCTTCAAACGCCTCGACCAGCGAGCGGCCGATGCCCTGTCGGTGACGCCCCGGAGCTACGGCCATGAGGTGCACTTCGGCGGACTCGCGGTTGTGCTTGGTCCCAAGAAGCACACCGACGACAGCATCGGATTCACCTTCGACGGCGAGGTAGCTGAGCTTGGTACGCGCATCGGCGACGTACTCGAGCAGTGAGCTTTCGATGCCGAACCAGTCGGGCAGCGCTCTCAATAAGCGTTCGACGGCCAACGGGTCATTCCGTCGAACAATCTGGAAGGAGTTCATGACGTGTTGCCGTGCGCGGCAGAAGCAGACGTCCCCTCCTTCGTGACAAGTCCGTGGGCGGCCAAAAACTCAAGCTCCAACTCGGCCTGAGTTATCTTCTCGTCGACGCTGTTGGCGTGGTGGCCCGCGTCATAGACGTGCAGCTGCGCCGACTGGCCACGAGCGACTAGCTCATCGACGTAGAAGCGCACCTGGCGAATGGGGCATGCGGTGTCGTGTTCGCCGGCGATAATTAAGACGGGCGTCTGCACCGCGTCCAGGTAGGTCGACGGCGACCGCTCGGCGTATCGCTCGGGAACCTCAGTTGGGCCTCCGCCCATGATCGCCCGGTCGTATGCCTGCTGCGAGGGTGAGCAGTCTTCGTGGGTCATGACCGCGTCACATACCGGGATTCCCCCGATTGCCGCCACGAACCCGGTGGGGTGCAGCCCGATGGCGAGCATGGCGATGTACCCGCCCCACGACCACCCCTCGATGGCGCAGCGCGTGGGATCAGCGATGCCGAGATCGATCAGGTACCCCATGCCGGCCACCACGTCCGCGACCTCGGGGAACCCGATGTTGCCGTCATGAATGGCCGTGCGCCAATCAACGCCGAACCCCGTCGAACCTCGGTAGTTCACTTTCGCGACAGCGACACCGTGATCGACCAGGGTCGACGTCCAGGGGTCGTAGAGGTCGGGGTCGGCCCACTCGGGGCCGCCATGCACGAGCATGACGGTGGGAAACGGACCACGCCCTTCGGGAGTGGCCACCATCATGTGGGTGGGCTCACCAGTGGGGCCATCAAATCGAAGGCTCCGGTGCGGCGCTCCTGGGGGCGCGTCGCCCGGAGAAGCCAGGACGACGTCGCCGTCCAGCTCACGGATCTTGGGTGACACCTCCCCCGTCTCTGCTCGGAGCCAGACGCTCCCGTCGGGGCGCACAGCTGCCGCCGACAAGTAGCCGTCGGGATCGTGGACAAGGTCGTACAGGCCGCTGTCGAGATCGAGCGACAGCAGTTGGGAACGCCCGTCATGCCAGTGCGTGACGAGCAACGATCCGGCGTCCGGGAACCAGTCGGCGACGTGAATCTCGCCCGGCAGGTCACTCGGGTAGTCGCGTCGGACGCCGGTCAGAGGAGACCAGACGGCTGGCCTGTCACGGCCATCGCCTTCATGAGTGAGTGCCACCCGCTGGTCTCCAGCGATCGGCGACCAGGAGGCCACTCGCACGTTGAGATCTTCGTCGGCCAGCTCGGCGTGGACCTGGCCAGAACTGGCATCGAGCACCCGCAGCCCGAAGTGGAGCATGTCGCCGGCATCGCTGTGGCGCATGCAGACCAAAACTCCGTCTGTCGACAGGCCGCCTGACGACGTCTCCCACTCTCGACCAAGGCCGAAGGGAAGCGTCGACTCATGCAGCAGATGACCCACTCCACCTGCGACACCTACATACAGGCGGTAGGCGACACCGTCTGTGAGAGCCAGCGCAACAGTGTCGGCACACCACGCCAGACCTTCACTCCAGCCCGGGCCCAGACCCGTCAGAAGCGGAGCCACCGTGCCGTCATCGAGGGAGCTGACCACCCACGCGCCGTTCCCGTCGCCGCTGTTGTCGCTCCACCAGGCCACGGCATCGCCGGACGGCGACAACACGAACTCTTCGACTCCTACGCGCTGGTCCGTGACCGGACGCCGCTCACCCGAATCCAGCGTTGTGGTCCAGACCTGCGTGGAACCGCCCTCGTTGCTCACGAAGACAAGTCGACGGGGGTCCACTGATGACCACGAAGGAAACTGCACAACCGGGGCGCGATATCGGTCGCGCCAGTCCAGGGGTTCGTCACTCACGCATGTCACGCTATCGGTTGCGTCACTCGAAGAGACTAGGAACCGAGCACGTCCGAAGGGAGTCCAAAGGGGTATGCGCACCATTATGCGAGCCACGATGCTGGCGGGGGTCATGACCGTCGCCGCGGCCGTCAGTGGGTGCTCCGCCTCGACGCCAGATGCCGGCAACGACCCCGCTCAACCCGAGTTGGTTGGCCGCACCTTCCTAGGTAACGACGTCAGAGTCAACGACACTCCCTTACGACTCGTCCCCGGCTCCACCCTTCGAGTCAGCTTCGAGCAAGAAACGATCGGGGCATCGGCCGGATGCAACTCCATGAGCGGCTCCGCCCGTTGGGGCAGTGGAACTCTGATCGTTGACGGCCAAACTCTCTCGATGACCGAGATGGGGTGCGAGGCGTCCCTGATGAAACAGGACACCTGGTTCGCCGACTTCCTGACGTCCAGGCCTCAGATCCTGCAAGCCGAGGCATCGCTCACCATGACGAGCGGCAATACCGTGATCGCTCTCACTGACGAAGAGGTTGTCGTTCCCGATGTCGACCTGACGGGAACTCCTTGGCAACTTGATTCGATCACCACCCAAGGGGCTGTCAGCAGCGTTCCAAGCGGAGTGCAGTCGACTCTTGAACTCGACGACAAGGGCCAGTTGATCGCCCTTCTCGGCTGCAACACCGGACGCGGAACCTACCGCGCGACCAACGATGTCCTGACGATCGAGCCCCTCGCCACGACCAAGAAGGCGTGCGCACCCCCAGCCTCTGATGTGGAGTCCGAGGTCGTGGGGTTCCTCACCGGCGACGTGTCGTACTCGATCGACGGCAAGTCACTCATCTTGACCGCTCAGAAGGTCATCGGACCGGGGCCAACAGCATTGGTGTACCGCACGCCGTAGTGAACCAGCGCGCTCGGCAAGCGAGCGTCAGTCGTCGAGCTCAGCCGACCGTCGATCGACGAAGGCCCGCAGCTCGGCGTCCACGGCGTCGTCGATGCCCGGATCCTCGTACTGCTCGAGCAGCTTCTGCCACTGGGACGTTGCGACACTGGCAACTGACGGAGACCCAAGCTTCACCCAGGTGGGATATGCCTGGGAGCGGAACATCGGGCTCATGAACGACTCGGTGCGAAAGTGCTCGAGCGTGTGCTCGTGGGCGAGAAACAGCCCGCCTGGCCCTAGTTCTTCGATGACGTCGTAGGCGAGTTGGCTTTCATTGACGGCGATGCCGGCCCGCAAACGCTCGAACATCTGAATAACCTCGACGTCGAGCGCAAACTTCTCGTAGGACGCAACAAGGCCACCTTCGAGCCACCCCGCGGCATGGACAACCAGGTCGCATTCAGCAAGGTAGGTTGCCCACAACGACATCGCGCTCTCGGTCGCGGTCTGGGCGTCCAGATCAAGACCCGAGCAGAGGCCGCCACCGCCTCGCAGGGGTAGGCCATAGCGACGTGCCAGCTGACTGCCAGCCAGGGTTCCCAGAGTCGATTCCGGCAATCCCAAAGACGGACCCCCCGATCGCATGTCGACGCCGTTCAGGAAGGTTCCCAGAATGCAAGGCGCTCCTGGCCGGACGAGTTGCGCCATGGCAACTCCAGTGAGCGTCTCGGCCACCAGCAGGGAAAGCCCGCCAGCCAGGGTGACAGGCGCCGAGGCGCCCGCCAGCAGGAAGGGTGTGATGGCGACCGGTTGCCCGAACTCGGCAAGGGCCATCAGCTCCTCGACCATCAAGTTGTCCCACACGAGCGGGCTGTTCGGATTCACAATTCCCATGACGCCCGGCTGCCGGAGCAGCGCCTCTTCACCACCTGCGGCAATCGCCGCAAGAGCCAGACCATCGCGAGTGCGGGGCCCGGTCGCTCCGTACAGGATGTATGGCCGTCCACTCCATCGAGCGATCGAGTAGTCCATCTCCAAGTGGCGACTCAGATCCGAAAGATCCTGCGCCTCGACCGTGCCGCTCTGCAACACCGGCAAGATGCCAGAAGCGTGAGCCATCTTCACCAGTTCGATGTGGGCCGCGATATCTCCGTCACGTCGACCACGCACAGCATCGTCGACGAATGGTGCTCCTCCGGTCGGCACGTGGACGAGACTGCCGCCACCGATCGTCACGGTGTGTTGGGGGTCGCGCCCCTGCAGGGTGAACTGGCCGGGTGCCTTGGCCAACTGCTCCATGACGAATCCAGCGTCCCAGCGAACCCGCGAACCCTCAACGCGCTGCCCGGCCTCTGCGAGCATGCGCAACATCGCTTCGCTGTCGACCTCGGTCCCCACGTTCTCGAGGATGCGCATTGCCTGAGCATGGATCTGGTCGAGGTCGGACTCACTGAGAGGAGAGCGCCGAAAGACCTCTGGCCGGTCGTCTGAGTGAGTCATCCACCTGTCCTGTTGCCTGGGTTCGAAGTGCCTGGGGTCTGACCCATGATGCGCGTACTCCCGCCCGACGGGCGGGCGTACGCGCCAGATGGAACGTCGCGTTCTACTTACCGCTGCCGCGCTTGGCTCGCTTTGGACCAGGTCCGGTACCGCCGCCGGGGGCCTTGCTCGCGGCCTCCTTGACGTACTCGGCAGCGAGACCGGCCAGTCCCGCAATAGCTGTGGCGAGCAGATCCTCCACTGGCAGCAGCTCGGGTGCGACGTAGGGCTCGGTGACCGCACGCGGCCGCAAGTCGTCCAGCGTCCCCTCGATCTGGACGCCGGTTGCTTGGATGGCAGCAATCACCTGCTCGGCGCGGCTGGCGACCCAGGCGCGCTGCTCGTCGGGCAGCGTAAGCCCGGGCTCGCCTTTACGGAGTGGATCGAGCACGTGCCGCGTGAGCCGCCCGTTGATCTCTTTGGCGTAATCGCGGTGCGGCATCTGCCGGACGACGTCGGTGTCATTGACTCGACGTAGCACCTCAGCAGAGATCGCTCCCAGCGACGTGTTTCGCACGCCCGCTGTCGCATAGGCGTCCGGATCCAGGTCGGTGGCCGAGCAGAACCTGCGCCAGAGCTCGTCAGGGTCTGCGCTGGAAGCCGGCAGCGTGACAACGGTGACATTGTCGGCTCCGACTGCGTCGACCCACTTGGTGAGGATTTCACCGTAGTCCTGGCGCACCCAGAAGTGCTTGAACGCCGGATGCTCCGTCTGTCGCTTGCTCAGGCCCGCGACCGCATGGGAGTACTCAGTCAACGTCCAAGTGTTGCCCTGCCGCATAGCGGTCTGCCACTGCGCGGGAATCAGGCGAGCGAGGTCGCGAGTGGTGAGCACCACTTTGACCTGTACACCAGCCAACGACGACAACACCTGCTGGATGAGCGAGGGGGTGAGCCAGCACAGAAACTCTTGCGAGACGACAGCCGAGCGATGTTCGGTGGAAAGAACTTCGCTCGCGAGAGCATGCCACGCGTCCGGAAGGGACGCCACCGAGGTGCTGGATGACTTGTTCAAAGCACGCGCAGCGTCGCCGACCTGCCTGCGGTTCTTGCCTGGCAGCAGCACTCCGTTCGCCGCGAGTTTCGCCTTGTTGCTCCACAGAATCTGCTGGACGAAAGTGGTGCCTGTCTTGCTCGACCCGATGTGGACGTGCACGACCCTCGGGGCCATGGACTACTCCCTCATCTGTTGACTGAGCACGTCACGATAACCGACCGAGACGCGTGGGCGGTGGACCGTTACTCGACCTCGGCGAACGGAAGATCCTTTCCCTTGCGCCGATTGCTGCGGAGCAGTTGGGCATTCTGTTCGATAAGAGCGGCCATGGCATCGACTGCGGCCGCCGCCACCAAGCCCTCGTCAAGTGGCTTCGCGTCCGTAGCCGGTTCATCGGGCGGCAGCAGGTCATTGAGAGAGCCGATGACACCGACGCCTATGTCCTTGAGCTCGGCAACGATCTCCTCCGAATGCGTCCGAGACGCCGCCATGAACTCAGCTGGCATCGCGATCGACGGCTCAGATCCCTTTCGTACCGGCAGCACCGTCTTGCCGAGAAACTTTCGGCAGATCCGTGCGTGGTCGGCGTCGCCCAGATCCGTCTTGGCCAGTGCCTCGTTGACCCGGCGCATCAGCTCAGCGGAGGCCGCACCGAGCGAGGCGTTCGACTGCTCGACCGGTTCATAGCCGGTCAGATCGAGGTTAATGGCTTCCCCAAAGCGCACCCAGAGCTCATCAGGCGAAGCTGCTTTTGCGGGGAGGGTCACTACACATACCCGATCCATACCGAGGACGTCGGACCACCTACGGACAGTTGCCGGAGTATCGTGCAGCCCCCAGAAATGGCGCGACGCGTCGCTGGCCTTGGGATCCCGCCCGCCACCAAAGACGCCAGACAAATAGTCATCGAGTCGCCAGCTCTTGCGGAACTGAACGGACTCTTGCCAGCGGGCCGGTGCCAGCCTGGAAAGCTCACGCGCGGTGATCACGACCCGAACATCGGACTGCGCGCCGAACGCAGCGACTGCCCGCTCCACCTGGCGGGGACGGGCGCGAGTAAGCATCTCCATCGAGACCACGGCATGGCTGCCTTGATAGCCGACGATCTCAGTAGCCAACCCTTCCCAGGCCCCTTCGGTGGAGTGCGTCCCCGCTGTGCGCGCTCGCCCAAGGACGTCGTGACCGGCTCGGATGTGGTCGAGGTTTCTGCCGGGTACCAACAGTCCGTCCTGCAGCAGCTTCTCTCGATGGTGAAAGAGCATCGCCTGGATGTACGTCGTGCCGGTTTTTGGCTCACCGATATGCAGGTGAACGGCCGGACTCATCGCCCAGCTCCACCGCGTTGGCGCTTCGCAACCGTTGCCGCGATCCCGAACAGACCGTCGACCGCTGCACCGAGCAATGCCGAGTCACTGATGGTGTCCATGTCCCAGGCTTCTGACCCGACGGGACGGTCCGGCCAAAGTGGGAGTAAATCATCGAGATCACCGACTACCCGCGGCCCCACGGAGCGGACCTCGTCGATCAGCCGACGAGACCTCTCCTCCAGCCACTCGCGGCGGTCGGGGGGCACCACAATCGACTGTTCGGACTTGCGCCGCTTGGCCAGGACGCGCTTGGCCAGAATCCGCTTGAAGACCATGAACTCACTGGCCTTGAAGTCACGCCGCCTTGCCTCGACGCTGACTCGGTGCATCAGTTCGGCCGAAACCGCTCCGAGTGAGTCGTTCTCAAACCCCTCCAGGTCAAATGCCTCAGAATCAAGGCCCACCGCGTCACAAAAGCGCAGCCACAGTGTCTCGGGTGCAGCCCCAGAGGGTGGCAATGTAGCCAGCACCAGGTCGTCTGGCTTCACCCACGGCTGCCAGTTCCGCAGGATCGAGGCCCAGTCCTGGCGCACCCAGAAGTGGCGGCCTTCCTTGGTCTCGACCGCCTGCTCACTCATAATTCCGTCGAGGTAGTCGGCGTAGGACCAGTCGTGCATGTTCTGCATCGACTCCTGCCACTGCGCCGGGATCGCGCGGCCCAGGTCGCGCGCCGTGAGCACCACTCGTACCCGCGCAGGCGCGAGGCTCTTCACCGCACGTTCGACCACGTCGGCCGGCGCAAATGAAAGGAACTCCATCGAGACAAGGGACATCGGACCTCGGTGTGACACCAGTTGTTCAGCGAACGGCTGCCACGCCTTCACGTCAGTGGTGCCCTTGCGCCCGCTCGCCAGAAGGTCCTGGGTTGCCAGCCGTTGGTCTCTCCAGGACGTGCCCGGCCATAACACTCCACGCTCATCCAGCAGGTCCTTGTTTTGCTCGAGCACCGACTGCAAGTAGGACGTGCCCGTCTTCATGGCACCAATGTGCAGCACAATCGTCGGTGTGCTCACGAGTTCCTCCAGACAATGCGCAGGGCCGAAGCCAGGGGTCGGTTCACTGGCGCTTCTTGCGCCGAGCCACGCGGCGAGGTGTGGAATCGTCGGGTCCGTAGCCCCTAGGAGCCAGACCGTTCTCGGCCATCATGTGGCAGAGCTCGGCGAGACCAAACCCCGCCGACGCCAATAGCTCTTCGGCAGGAAGGCTCGACGGATCCTCGGTCTCGGTGTCCGCCGGCTCGGCGAAGCGTGGGACCAGGTCGTCGATGGTCCCGATGGTGGTCGCTCTGACCGTCGCCAGATCGTCAATGAGCTGTTGGCTCCGTTCGCCCGCCCATTGCTCAAGACGGTGCGGAAGGATGAGCGTCGGCTCCTGCGACTTGCGGCCGTTGAGCACCCCCTTGGCAAGAGTCTTCTTCAGCACCCGCGACGTCTGACGGTGACTCTCGCGATCCTCCAGAGCCGCCGCCACGTAGCGCACCACTTCTGCAGATGCCGCACCCAGCGACTCGTTGACGCTCATCGTGGCGTCGTAAGCGTTGGGGTTGAGTGACACAGCCTCACAGAAGCGCTCCCACAGCAAACCCCGAGGGCTGCCGGACGGAGGCACCGTCACCAGGACCACCTCTGCGTCGTCGGCGACGGCCGACCAGGTACGCAGCACAGAAGCCCAGTCGTGCTTGCTCCAGAAGTGATCGTAGGCCCGGTCACCCTCAGCGCCATTGACGACGCCATCAAGGTACTTCTCGTACGACCACGACTTACCGTTCTGCACCGACTCCTGCCACTGTGCGGGTATGACGCGGCCGATGTCGCGAGCAGTGAGAATTACCCGGACCCGGTGATCACGTAGCGACGAAGCAGCGCGACGTACCGCGGCAGGACTGGCCATGGAGAGCGTCTCCATCGAAATGATCGCGCTGGTGCCCGACCACTCGTCGACCTCAGCCACCAATGTGTCCCAGGCCTGACGCTTGTCTGGGCGCGACGTCATCAGGCCCTTCGTAGCCGCGACCTGATCGGCCCAGGCGCGGCCCGGCCAGAGAACACCTGCGTCGGCCAGTTGACTTCGCGAGTGGACGAGCACCGACTGCAGGTAGCTGGTCCCCGTCTTGAAGGTACCCACGTGCAGGTTGACGGTCGTCATCTGGAAAGTCTCAGTCTCCTTGTCGGAACTGCCGATCAGGTGCGGTTCGAGCGCTCCCGGGCGTTCCGGTAGCGAGAGAGTGCCGCCGAGCCCGCGCGGGTGCGGTCCAGGACGGACGCCACCCGGGTACGGGTACGTACCATCTGTCCGGACGCCGTGAGCTGGCGCCGCAGCCGCCCCTCGGACCGTCGACGGTCGTCGCGCATCCTACCCATCTGCAACAGCAGGCCACTGATCCCGTCGACAGCTGCGTCCAACAGCTCGGCCTCGGTCGGAGCCTCTGCACCCGTCGCCAAGTCGTCGGTGACCGAGAGCTCACCAAGGTCGCCGACGAGGTCGCACATGCCAGACCCGAGGCCCTCAATGTTTGCCTGGGTCTGACTCAGCACCGCGGCTCGGATCGGCTCGGGAACTGGCGGGCGACCAGATCTGGACCTCGGCCCAAGGATCCGACTGGCGAGGATGTCGCGAGCCAGACCGGTGTGATGCCACCGCGGGAAACTTTCTGGGAGCGCAATGTTGACTCGACGCAGCACTTCTGTCTCGGCGAGTCCCAGCGAGTCGTTTCCCATCACCTCAAAATCGGTGGCCAGCTCTGGGTCGACATCGACCACAGCGCAGAATCGGTGCCAGAGTTCGTCCTTCGGAGCACCAGGTAGCGGCAGCGTCAAGACATGGATGTTTTCGGCCGCGACGGCAGTCGACCAGCGTTCCACCACGTCGACAGGGGAATGCACGCTCCAGAACCACTTGCCGGGGCCTCGGCTGCGCTCGTTGAACACGCGGGTGACCCACTCTTCGTAGGTCAAAGGAGAGCGGTGCTTGACGTACTCCTGGTGCTCAGAGGGCAGCAGGCGAGCGAGATTGCGCGTGGTGTAGACCACGTGCACTTCGCGCCCCTTCAGCGAATCGACGGCGCGGCGAACCTGTTCGGGCGTGAGCGACGCCAGGTGCTCGTCGGATATGACTGTCGTGCGTGCCTCGCTGCCGACGGCCAGACCAGCCAGCAGGTCCCACGAGCCGGTCCAGTCGGGACGAGGGTCCTTGGCGTTGTACGGCACTCCCCGGACGTCGTGGCCGGCCCGGTAGTGATCCCCCCGGCTCTGCCCGACGATGTGCAGCCCACCGGACCGCAGAGCCTCTCGGTTCCGCCACAGCACACCTTGCAAGAAGGTAGTACCCGTCTTGGGGGCACCCACGTGGATGATGACGCGCTTGCGGGCTGATCGGCGATCAGCGGGGCCAGCACCGTCACTGCTCACCGCTGTCGCCCCACGTCTTGCTCCATGAATCTGGCCCCGTGACCTCGGGGACAGCATCTCGGTATGTCTTTGCCAACTCATCCCAGCGGCGGGCGAGCTCTTGGTGCAGATCAGCGCTGCGCCGCATAAGGTCCATGAAGCGCTTGCGGTCTCGCTTGTACCAGAACGAGCCGGCACCATCAGCGGTCGTTACGACGGCTGAGTCGAACTGACTGAGCAGACTCCACTTCGAGTCCATGGCGGCAACCTTGACCTCAGGATTGAGCTGACTGGTGTCGCGGACCGGCCGTACCTGACGCACGACGCCGGCCACGGCAGCACCGTAAGTGGCGATCCGGCTCTTCGGCTCGGTCGGGTCTTTGCCCCGCTTGGGTGGCTTAGCGCGGCGCACCGCAGGGAACCCGCGAGGGTCGGTCTCAACGTGTGCGTCGTCCTGCCCCTTGCGGAACGCCCGAATCTCGCCGAGCTTGGTGGGGAGGTCGCGGTGCATGTGGTCGGGGCCGGACAGCAGGTCTTCTAGTGCCCAGAGCCGCAGCTCGGCTGCGGTGTACTGCATCGCGAGACCGTGCTTGATCTGCATGCTCATCGACTCGTAAACGATCCGCCCGCCCCGGTCATACGGCGAGTGGAGCAGCGCTACCAGAATGCGGTTACGTGCATGGTGGTAAGCCTGCCAGTCGATCGTGTCGTCTTTGTCGGTCCATGGGACGTGCCACACAGCGGCGCCTGGTAGCGACACAGTGGGTACACCCGCCTTCTGGGCCCGCAGACCGTACTCGGCGTCGTCCCACTTGATAAAGATCGGCAGCGACATGCCGATCTCGCGGATCACGTCGGTGGGGATCAAGCACATCCACCACCCGTTGTAGTCGACATCGATCCGCCGGTGCAGCCACCTGGTGGCGCGCAGCGGATTCATGGCAAAGTCGTGACCGTTCTTCGAGTGCGGAGCTGGCCCCCAGAAGAATCGGAACCGGTTGACCGTCTCGCCGTAGGCGTGCAGCAGCGAGCGCACATACATATTGATCATGTGCCCGCCGACGATCGTGGGCGTACGGCACAGGTCGGCAAAGGTGAGCGCCCGCAGCATCCCCTCTGGTTCGACGAGGACATCGTCGTCGAGCAGCAGGACGTACCGGCTGCCCTCGTTGTAGGTGGTCTCGTACATCGAGCGAGAGAAACCACCCGATCCGCCCAAATTGGCTTGGTGGATCACGGATAGCTGATCTCCAAGCGTGGCTTGCGCCTCGTCAAACCCCTCCTGCTCCCTGACCAGCTGGGTTCCCTGGTCAATAACGAAGAAGCGGTCGACTCGGCTTCGAACATCAACATCGCCACCGAGCTCGTGCAGCAGATCGACGCAGTAGTCGGGACGATTGAATGTGGTGATGCCGACCGACATCGTCCCTGGGTCATAGTCGGGAACGAAGGTGACCCAGTCCGCGGTGATGAGCTCGACATCTTCGTCGCCGGCCACGATGTCGAACCAGTACCACCCACCGTCTCCGAACTGCTTGAGCGGAAGATCGAACTCTGCCGTGGTGCTCGCCGTAGTGTTCGTGCTGGTGACTCGCTGCTGATTGCCGTTGGCACTCGTGCGGTAGACCAGCACGGTCCCCACACCATCCAGCTCGACCCGAAGTCGGATGCTCTCGACTCGGGTCCAGCGACGCCAATAGCCAGCCGGGAACGCGTTGAAGTACGTCGCGAAAGAGAAGCGCTGACCCGCCGGAACGGTAAGACTGCGGCGCCCGTGCACAAGATCGGGATGCACCTGGCGAGAAGGGTCGAACGACGTGGCCGGCTCATCGTCCTGATCCTCCAAACCGGGCCGCGCCTGGCCAGCCTCGACATAGAGCGGGATGGTGTCAAAGTCGGCGTCACGGGGTAGCACAACCCGCTGAAGCACGACCATGTCTTCGAGGTCGTCCTTGTTGGCTGCGTCAACGACGCTGGCGCTGATCATGAATCGGAGACTCCTCCGCTAACGAAGGGTTTTCCTTCGGTGAAATGAGGGCGAATCACATTGTCGAACCGTGAGAGGGCCGACCCGATCGCCATGTGCATGTCGAGGTACTTGTAGGTACCGAGCCGCCCGCCGAAGAGGACCTCTTGCTCACCTGCCGTGAGATCACGGTAGGCCAGCAATCGTTTGCGGTCCTCAGCGGTGTTGATGGGGTAGTAGGGCTCGTCCTCTCGCTCGGCGAAGCGTGAGAACTCTCGCATGATGACCGTCTTGTTGTTGGGGTAGTCACGCTCAGGGTGGAAGTGCCGGAACTCATGAATGCGCGTGAACGGCACCTGCTCGTCGGCATAATTCATAACGGGAGTGCCTTGGAAGTCCCCGGTGGGAAGTACTTCTTTCTCGAAGTCGAGTGTGCGCCAACCGAGATACCCCTCGGAGTAGTCGAAGTAGCGGTCGACTGGCCCTGTGTAGACCACCGGAGCCTGGCCGACGATGTCATCCTTGACGTCGAAGAAATCAGTGTTCAACTCGATCTCGATCTTGGGGTGATCAGCCATTCGCTCGAGCCAGGCGGTGTAGCCGTCGACCGGTAGGCCCTCGTAGGTGTCGTTGAAGTAGCGGTTGTCAAATGTGTACCGCACCG
>JBDTTS010000006.1:0-22107 GCA_039930525.1 Actinomycetes bacterium
CCTTCGCGAAGACCGCCGGCATCGGCGCTCGGACGCACCGGAATCGCCAGATCAGCCGGCCGGATACGCGAGAGCGCGAAAAGCACCGCAAGGTAGCCCACCGAGTTCACGATGAAGACCCATCCCGATCCGACAGCAGCGATCAGCAGGCCGGCAACTGCGGGGCCGAAGACGCGTCCGAGGTTGAACGACGCGGTGTTGAGCGCTACCGCGTTGGGGAGGTCTTCGATGTCGACCATCTCTGACACGAACGCCTGACGCGCGGGGCCGTCAAACGCAGCGATCGAGCCGACGAGGAATGCCATGACCATAACGAGCGGAACAGTTGCCTGACCGGTCAGCACAAGCGCCCCGAGGCTCAGCGCGGCGATGCCGAGTAGGGCTGTGGTGATGAACAGCACCGTGCGCCGAGGGAAGCGATCGGCGAGGCCACCACCCCACAGGCTGAACAGAAGCATCGGCAGAAACTGCAGGCCAACGGTGACGCCCAGCGCCGTTGCAGACCCGTCGGTGAGCTCGAGGACGAGCCAGTCTTGGGCCACACGTTGCATCCAGACGCCGGTGTTGGCCAACAGCTGGCCGCTGGCGTAGAGCCGGTAGTTGCGAACGTGAAGGGATCGGAAAGTCGGGCTCACTCGCTCACCATGACCTCGAGCAAGGGCAGAACATCGCGAAGCGCCCGACGCTGGTCAGGCTCGAGAGTGGCCAACCGTTGAGCCAACCACGCCTCGCGACGCTGCCGGTCGGCCCGGAGCAGTACGCGGGCGTGGTCAGTAGCGGCGACCAGCACCTGGCGCCCATCAGTGGGGTGAGCAGTTCGTTCGATCAAGCCACGATCGTGCAGGCCCGCCAGTACTCGCGTCATCGACGGCGGGCGTACCCGCTCGACGGTAGCCAGATGGCCGGGAGTCGTGGGGCCGCAACGTTCGAGCGCGGCGAGAGCAGAGAGTTGGGTGAGGGTCAGGTCGACGTCTGCGCGCTCATTGCGCAACCTCCTGGCCAGCCGCATCACCGCGATGCGGAGGTCGCCGGCAAGGGCGGAAGCGGACTCACGGGGCACGGGACCTCGCCCACCGACGGGCGAGGCTAGACGCGTGGCGGAGGTTGGCATCTCGTTAGCATACCTCATTACCTTTGCTAAGGATAATCGGCAGCCGAGATCCTCTCGCCCAGCAACGTTGCGAGCCGCGGCCGCAGATCCCAGGCTCGCACCAGCTCGCTGTACTCCGACTCTTGCTCAGGGGTGAGGGGCGCACCTGTTCGGTGCGCGCGCAGCATGAGATTGCGTGGCGTGTGTTGGCTGTCGACGAACTCGACCAGGTCGGTACGGTACCCGGCGCGACGCATCAGGTGCGCGCGCAGACCATCGGTCAGTGCGTCTCCCCACCTTTCGCGCAGAATCCCGTGCCGGGTCACCAATCCATAAGGCTCGGGCGGTTGTCCGGCCTTGAGCTGCCGCTGTATGTCGTGATGACAGCAGGGGGCAGCAAGGACCAAGTCGCTGCGCCACTGGACCCCACGTGCCAGGGCGTCATCCGTGGCGGTGTCGCAGGCATGCAGTGCCATCGTGATGTCGACGGGTGGGACTACCGCCGCATCAGCGATCGCCCCCTCGACGAACGTCACCTGAGACGACCAGCCGAGACGCTCGGCGACTTCAAGATTGTGGCGTCGCGCCTGGTTCTTGACGTCGACACCCACCACGTGGACAGCCAGCCCCATACCGACCGTGAGGTGGTGATACGTCGCGAACGTGAGGTACGCGTTGCCACATCCGAGATCGACCACCTTCAGCTGCTCAGCTCTCAGGCGTCCACCGGCCAGCGCGTCGCTGACGGCGCCATCCAGCAGCCGAACGAACTGCTCGACCTGGTGGTACTTGTCGGCGCGCGACTTCTTGACCCTGCCGGCCCGGTCGGTGATCCCCAGCGCGTGCAAGAAAGGTGCCTCGGGATCTACAAACCGGCGCTTCACGCGATCATGTGCAGTCTGCCGAACGTGCGATTTCGTAGCCGTTGTCAGCAGCACTCGGCCGCTCTTGGTGACCCGAAAGCTGACGTCACCATCGGTGCAGGCGACGTGCCAGTGTCCGAAACCTCGATCAATCAGCTCGTCGAAAGCGGCCGCCGCAGCTTCGCCCCATCGGTAGTTGGACGTGAACGCTTGTTGGTCGCTGTAGGCGACAACTTGCAGGTGGGGCCCGGTGCTGAGGTCGACAGGTCGCAGCTCGATCCGTCGCCAGCCCGGGTTTGCACCCTTGATGCGTCCGCCTGCCGTGGCCTTGACGAGGCGATCAACGTCGAGAACGCGCTCGCGCACCTGCTCGTGCGCGGTAGCGAGATCAGTCGACACCGACCTACTGTCTCACCATGGACTACACACACCTCGGACGCACCGGCCTCGAAGTCTCACGGCTCTGCCTGGGAACCATGAACTTCGGCCCCCAGACTTCCGAGCCGGATTCACACGCCGTCATGGACCAGGCACTAGATGCCGGCATCAACTTCTTCGACACGGCGAACGTCTACGGGTGGGAGATCGGCAGAGGCTCGACAGAGGAGATCATCGGCCGCTGGTTCGCCCAAGGTGACGGACGGCGCGAGAAGGTGGTTCTGGCCACCAAGCTCTACGGCTCGATGACCGAGTGGCCCAACGACACCTTTCTTTCAGCGCGCAACATCCGACGGGCGTGCGACGCGTCGCTGCAACGCCTGCAGACTGACTGGATCGACCTCTACCAGATGCATCACGTCGACCGGGCCACGCCGTGGGAGGAGATTTGGGAGGCCTTCAGCGTGCTGCGTCAGCAGGGCAAGGTGCTCTACTTCGGGTCGTCAAACTTCGCCGGTTGGCATCTCGTGCAGGCGCAAGAATGCGCGCGGCGGCTAGGAGTGCTCGGGCTGGCCAGCGAGCAGTCGATCTACAACCTTGCGGTGCGAACCGTCGAGCTCGAAGTCTTGCCAGCAGCGCGCGAGTACGGGATCGGCGTCATCCCATGGTCTCCGCTCTTCGGTGGCGTTCTTGGGGGCATCCTGCAGAAGGAAAGCGAAGGACGCGCGGTCGGCGAGCGGACTCAGGAGCGGCTCACCGAGCACCGCGACCAGGTCGAAAGCTACGAGGCCTTCTGTCGCGAACTCGGTGCGCACCCGGCCGACGTGGGGCTCGCCTGGCTACTGGCTCAGCCAGGAGTCACTGCCCCGATCATCGGGCCGCGAACGGCCGCGCAGCTTGACGGCAACCTCAAGGCGCTCGCTGTGACCCTCGACGACGACGCGCTTGCGCGGCTGGATGAGATCTGGCCGGGGCCGGGGGGCACCGCCCCAGAGGCCTACGCCTGGTAGGCGGCGTCAGAGCAGTGACGCGACCACCGCAGCAACCAGAAACGCCAACAAGGCCAGCGGTACCAGCCATCGACGCGTGCGCGGATTCACGCCATCGAGACTAGGCGACCTCGATGGTCTATCGTCGCCCGCGTGCCTGCCGATGAGTCTCCCCGCCCTGGTCGCGTCGCCCCGCTCGACGTCGACGCGGTGCGAACGATTCAGATCGGCACGGTCCTCTGGGCCATCGCTCTGGCCGTCACCCTGGTGGCCCGAGACGAGCTAGCGGCTGACGGACGTACCTGGTGGATCTGGACCTGCGTTGCAGGCATCGCGCTGGGGATTCTCGGGCTGTTCGTGACAACGCGCAGGCGTCGCCGGATCACTCAGCGGTCGTAGAGCCGTTCGGCATCGAGGATGACGGCATCGCCCTGGTTCTCGAGCGCGTCCGCGAGCTCGAAGCGCGCGCCCCACCGACCACTCGCCCAAGCCAACCCTCGGGCCAACCCATCGAGCGTGGCCGTATGCACCTCGCCGCCGTCGGTCACCCACCAGTCGACAGAGACGCCGTCGACCACCAACTCGTCGTGCTCTCGATAGGTCGCAGGCAACGCAAGCGCCCCGGCCACCACCGGAACAGGTCGCTCGACGCCGGTTCCTGCCAGGGCTGAAGCACCACACGCCTCATCATCGCTGGGCGCCAGGTCGAGAATCTCGGCGAGCCGCTCGGTGCCGGGCAGGTAGGACGCTTGCAGGACGACCGAGTGGTGCGGTGCGATCGCCACGATGGCGTCTTCAGCATCGACCACCTCGGTCGTGCCGTTGCGGATCACGCGTACCCGTTGTGGAGGGTCGGGAAGGCGTGCCTCTACAACCTCGGCGATCGCTGCCATCAACTCGACGAGCAGCGAAGGTGGCACTGCGATCGACTCGTCAGCCAAGGCATCGAGCAGGTCATCGGCGCCACCAGAGGTGCTGACCCATCGCTCAAGAGTGGTGTGCACACCGATGGCAACGAGCAGATCTTCATCGACACCGGATGGAATGGCAGTGACTGCAAAGAACGGCTCAAGTCGGTCGTCGCCGGTGATGCGCACCTCGGCTGGACACCGGCCGTCGAGGATCGGCGTCTCACTCAGCCACCAGGCAGCAGGAGATGGCGTCAGGACGCGTCGACCGTCTCCCGTCAGGATCACCGTGGGCGATATCAGCGCACGGGTGACCGCCGGAGCAGTGAGCAGTTCGGCAAAGTCGACGATACTCGCGCCATCGAGCAGCTCCACTCCCCGCACGATGACCACCTCGGGCGCGAAGAGATCACCTGGGTCCTCGGTTCCCGCTACATCAGCGACCGCAGCGCACCAATCGCCGCCATCGACCATCACCTCGTCCCACACGTGAGCGTCCAGCGGTTGGTCGTGAAGGGTGACCGGAGTCAGCGCCGCAAGGACCCCCAGGGCCGCCCAGGCATGCACCGACGCGCTGGTCACAAGGTCGTCGGCGAGTCGTGCGATCGATACCTCGGCGACCGCGTCCAGCGCTGACCCGGGAACGACAACGGCCGAGGCGGGTACCCACGACCCGTCGCGGGTGGCGACCGGCACATCAGCCGCCGACACCAGATCACCTGGCTCAACCGCCGAGTCGTCGAGGAGCACGGCGGCAGCAACGACGATCGCGCGTGCCTCGTCTTCGTCGTGTTCAACGGCGTCCACCACCCGGCGCACGAACGACGCATCGAGCACCTGCGTAATGGTGAACGCGCGGGCACCCAGTCGCTCAAGGAGCGGATGCTCGGCGTCAGCGTGCACGACGTCGACTCCGAGGATTGCCAGGTCGTGTCCGTCGGCGAGCATGGTTGATCGGACGCTGCGCACCACGCGACCGTCGGTCAGCGGCACCGGCAAGCCCTCAAGATCACGGGTCTCGAGGTGGACGCTGGCCGCATAAAGCCTGTGCCAGTCTCTCGGCGTCAGTGGCAAAGGAGCAACGACGTCCCACACCTCGACAATCGGTCGTGAGACCGCGCCCAACGATCGCAGCATCGCGAGGTGCGGCGTCCAGGCTGGGTCGAGCAAGTCGTCGAGGTGCGGTGCCAGCGCTCTCACCAGCTCATCGGAGCCGCGCTCGAGAGCAACGACCTGGTCGGGTCGGCGAGCCAGCCCGTCGTGAGCTGCAGGTACCCATTGAGCACCTCGAAGGCTCTCGCGGACACCTTCGCGCAGCGCGGTGTCGATCCAACCGACCAGTGCCGGTTTTGGAACCAACGATGCGACGACCGGTCCATGCTCGCCGGCCATCTCGATGATCGCTGCGGCAAGCGCCTTGGCGGCAGCCCCGACGACGGCCGCAGCCCTCGTCCCCTGGACCACGCGCCGTCGAGACGGGTCGAGCGGCAGGTCCGCAACCAGCAGCACCGGAAGATCCAGTGGCTCATCAGTAGGGGTCGGCGCATGCACGACCCGCTGGACGCCGCTTGGCAGAGCGACCGGAGACCCGTTCTCTGCGACCGGTATCGCGATCGTGGCCGACCAATTGCCGCGGCCACGCACCTCGGTGGGGATTGTCGGGTCGTTCTCGTCTGCCCAGTCGCCGATGACCGTGGCAACGCGCCAGTACCGAGTCTGATCATTTTCGGACACCATCACCGGTGACGCGTCCCGTGCCACCTGCCAGCGGCGACGGTCGACTCCCTCAGAAGTGCGGATTTCGACCAGGATCTCGTCGAGGTGCGGAAGAGCGATCAACAGCGCGTCATCGATAGCTGCTAGGGCGTCGAGTGCGAGCTTTCGGGCAGCGTCATCGCGCCAAGGCAGCACAACGGTCGTGTCATATCCATCCTCTGGCGACGCGTCAGTGGGCAGCGGCAGCCGCAGCAGCGGCGGGATGCGCTGTTCGGCGTAGGTCAGCAGGTCGGCGTCGCTACGCAAGATGTCGATCGTGGCGGCACGGTCGAACCGGACACCGCCGTCGCGCGAACGAATCTCGGGCGCATCCGAGACCGCCAGAGTGGCCGCGAACCCGACGCCGAAGCGGCCGACCGAACCGGCGTCCTTACTCGAGGCGCGCATCGCGGCGAGCGACTCGACGCCCGCGCGATCTAACGGTGCCCCGACGTTGGCAGCGGTGAGACCACCATCGTCGGCGCGCAGCAACAACCGACCACGGACACCGGCACCCTTAGCCGCGTCGGACGCGTTCTGGGCCAGCTCGACGATCAACCGGTCTCGGTAAGCGCCGAGGGCGTAGTCCTCTTCGACATTGGCGTCCTCGCGGAACCGAGTCGGAGAAGATCGCCAAGCGTCCAGCACCGCGGATCGAAGGTGCGCGGTGTCGAACGGGTCAGCCGTGGTCGAGCTCAACAGCCGACTCAAGTACCTCGGGTGTGGCCGGGTCGAGATCAGTCGCCTCGCCGGTCTGCTCCACCGAGTCGTTGGGGACGTCACGCTCGACCGACTCGAAGCCGACTTCATCGATCACCGGGTCGGGCCGCTCAGCCATGGCGGGTACGACAACGGCCTCAGAGTGCGCTCCGCACCCGTGGTCGAGCGAGACAACGCGGCCATCGCTGGGTGAGATCTCATTGGCGCACAGACCGAAGGCGTGCCCGAGCGATCCCCTGAGCGGTATCCGGAAGCCGCATGTTGCGCATTGGGCGGGCGCCGACAGAGCGATCGCCGCCGACGGCCCGTGCTCGCCGGCGGCCCATCGGTCGGTGGCGTCGTCAAATCCGATCGGACTGAGCACCCGCGGACGCACCAGGTCAAGTTCGAGAGCCACCGCAAGAATCGCGTCGGCATCGACCCAGCCGTCCTCGCCGCTCAGCTCAGGATCGGCCGCCCCACGATCGGGAAGGTCGTCGTCGGCCGGCTCAGCTTCAGGCGGGTCGCCGTCGGCCGGCAGCACATCGTCGTCGGAATCGTCAGAGTCGGTGAAGCCCACCGGCGCCGGATCCTCGATGGCGTTCCAGCCTGGCTCAAGACGATCGTCATCCTCGTCGGTGGGTAGCAGATCCCCGACCCCGAGGTCGCCGTGGCGCACCCGTTCGGTCCAGGGCACCCACGCTGGCGGCCTCAGCGAATCGGGACCAGGAAGCAGGACAGCCTCGCCGATCGTCACTCGCTTGCTCCGCGAAGCGCGCATCACCGTGACTGCCCACCGCCAGCCGCGATAACCCGGCAGCCGCGCCTCAAACAGGTGCAACGCCATGCGCTCCTGCTCTGGTTCAACTCCCAGGTGGTCGCCGACGGTGCCAGCCGGCGCCAGATCGTCGAGCGCGTCACGCGCGGCGTCGACCGCCTCAGCGCAGGTGGAGTCGAGCGTTGGTCGCTTGCCGGACAGGAGAGTCACAGTGAGCAAGGGTAGCCTCGTGCACCGGTGCTCTCACGCCGTCCCCTCGTCCCGCGAGTGACCAGTCGAATCGGAGTCGTGTTCGCATGCCGCCCCGCCGCCCCCCGTTGGGTGTTCTCGTCGCCGCCTTCGCGCTACTCGCGCTCGCGGCGTGCGACAAGCCCGCACCCAGCGTCACGGTCTTTTCCGGCACGACGTCGGCACACCGCGAGGCCATCTGCTGGTCGTTCGAGGCAGACCGGCCGGTCGAGAAGGGCGACTGCTCACTCGACCTTGAGGCACAACCAGCTGACGAAGTGGCCGATACGCTTCTCGACGAGATCGCCGTCATTGCCACGCGGCCAGGCCAGACCGTCGGCATCAGCGTCGATCCGGTCGTGGCCGAGAACGGCTGGCTGGTATCGATCAACGGTGCGCCGCTGACGCGTTCTCCGGTCACCGATAAGTACTTTCGCTTCACGATGCCGCCACGGCCACTGCGCAAAGGCGACGCCCAACTGGTGATTCAGGCAGTCACCGAAGGCGGCGACGAGATCCGAGGGTCATGGATCTTTGGGCTCACTGAGGGCTAGTCGAAGTCTTCGGCCACCGCGCGCAGCAGCTTGGCGATGTTCTCTGACTCAGCCGGCGGCGGCACTTTGCCTCGACGGAGCCCGTTGCCGAGCTTGTCAAGCAACTTGATGAGGTCTTCGATGATGATCGCCATGTCCTCGGGCGGCTTGCGAGCGGTCACCACTCCAGCTGGAACGTCAAGCACCCGGAGCGAGAGCGCTTGCTCGCCGCGGCGTCCTGCAGCCACGCCGAACTCGACGCGCGAACCTGGTGTGAGCGCCTCCATGCCCTCGGGCAGCGCTGACTGGTGGACGAACACCTCTCCGCCGTCATCGCGACTGAGGAATCCAAACCCTTTTTCGGTGTCGAACCACTTGACCTTGCCCGTGGGCACGGCGCACCTCGCACGTTTCCTTGAGTGATTGGCTCCACTGATGGCGCCACCCCACGGCCGCGGGGAGTTCTAGGGTAGTGAACCGAGCCGCCAATCCCCCAATGGGTTTGTCTGTCGAACCCGCTTTACGCTGGCGGCATGGATAATTCCGGGCCACCTAGGGGCGCTGATGAGACCATCGGCTCAATGTTCGGCATCGGGGTCGCACTGGTGGCCATCGGTACGGCGGCCTCGATCATCGCGCTCCTCCCGTTGTTCCTTGGCCTCGACGCGTTCCCAGTCGCGGTGTACTTGCTGTGCTTCCTCGCTCCCGTCGGTCTCGGCCTGATTTTGGTCGCCCTCTGGCGGCGGGCGCGGACGCGTTCGGCGCGGCTCTCCTCCTCACCACCTGGTAGCTCTGCGTAGTCATTTCGTGACATAGAGTGATTTTTGGTGATCCACATCCCGCCAGCGGCACCAATTCACCCGAACCACTTGACGCATCGGGCGTCGGCGACCACCGTGTCGCTAGCCCCGTAACCAACAGGGCGATCTCCGAGCAATCGCCGACGGCGGCACATCGCGTCGACCATCGGCTGAGCCGAAAGGCGCTACCCGCGCCGGAAGGGACCACGCGTGTCTTGGTCAACCCCCTCTCCCCGACGCAGAACTGCGGCTCTGGCCGCTGTGGCGTCCGCCGCTCTCGCTGCTGCCTCGATTGCCGCGGCACCGACAGCAGGAGCCAAGCCCTCTGACGTGCCCCGTGGGACGCCCACGAGTAACGGCCAGGCGCTGAAGGCCGGCAAATACATCGTCATGTTCGACGGCATCCCCGCCGCCTCGTACCGCGGAGGCGTCGCTGGCTATGCCGCGACCCGCCCCGCCAAGGGTGAGCGCATGCGGCCCGACCGCACTGCGGTCGTCAAGTACCGCGCGTACCTGCAAAAGGGGCACGACCGCGCCCTCGATAACGTAGGCGTACCGACCAAGAAGCGCCTGTACGACTACACGGTGGCCTTCAACGGCGTCGGTGCGCAACTGACCGCCGAGCAAGCCCAGACCCTCGCGAAGAACCCGAACGTCTCGGGGATATTCGCTAACGAGCGTCGTGAGCTGACGACGAACGTCAGCCCTGAGTTCCTCGGGCTCACCGGTGCTGGCGGTGTCTGGGAGCAACTCGGTGGCGTCGGCCGCAAGGGAGCCGGTTCTGGTCTGGTCGTCGGCGTCGTCGACACGGGGATCTGGCCCGAGAACCCACAGGTGCGCTTCGCCGACTCTCCGAAGAACCGGGTGCCCGGCTGGGCCGGCACCTGCCAGTCAGGTGAAGCGTTCTCGCAGCAGGACTGCACCGACAAGCTGATCGGCGCCCGCTACTTCCTGGACGGCATCGGCCGCAAGAACATCGCCCCCTACGAGTTCAAATCTGCTCGCGACTACGACGGCCACGGAACACACACCCTGACGACTGCCGGCGGTAGTCCCGCTGAAGCTGTCGTCGACGGCGTGTCATACGGCACCGTGAGCGGCATGGCGCCGGGGGCATACGTCGCCGCTTACAAGGCTTGCTGGACCGACCGCGGTGGCGACAACGGCTGCTACTCGATTGACACCGTTGCCGCGATCGACGCCGCCGTCGCCGACGGCGTCGACGCGATCAACTTCGCGATCGGCTCGAGCAGCGAGACCAGCGTGCTCGACCCTGACGAGATCGCGTTCCTCTTCGCCGCTGACGCCGGAGTCTTCGTCGCCGCCTCAGCCGGCAACGAAGGTCCTGGCGCCAGCACGACCGACCACGTCAGCCCGTGGCTGACGTCGGTGGCCGCCAGCACCTTCAAGATCAACGAACAGGCCGCACTACTCGGCAACGGTGAGCGCTACGTCGGTGCGTCAAGCACCGGCACGCTGCCAGCGACGCCGGCAGTGCTCGCTGGCGAGATCGGTGCCGCAGGTGCCGACCCCGGTGAGGCGGCGCTCTGTGTTCCAGGCACCCTCGACCCGGCTGCCGCGGCCGGCAAGGTCGTCGTCTGCGACAGGGGTGTCATTGCCCGCGTCGACAAGAGCAAGGCAGTGCAACAGGCTGGCGGGGCAGGCATGGTGCTCGTCAACACGTCACCGAACTCGCTCAACGCCGACCTGCACTTCGTGCCGTCCATTCACGTCGACGAGGTACAGGGCGCGGCGATCACGCAGTACGTGGCAACGGCCGCTAACCCGACCATCGCCATCGTGCCGCTCAAGCCGGGCGAATCGAGGGCGGTTGTACCCGAGATCGCCGAGTTCTCCTCACGCGGGCCGTCCACCACGACCGGTGGGGACATCCTTAAGCCCGACATCGCCGCGCCTGGCGTTGACGTGCTTGCCGGAATCTCACCCGTGACGGACGCCGGTCGTAACTGGGACCTGCTTTCCGGCACGTCGATGGCATCTCCGCACATCGCCGGGATCTCGCTGCTGATTCAGCAGCAGCACCCGTCGTGGTCACCAGCGATGGTCAAGTCGGCACTGCAGACCACCGCTACCGACACGGTCACGACGACCAGCCCGTTCGAACAGGGTTCCGGCTTGGTTCAGCCGCGCCCCGGTGGCAACCCCGGGCTCGTCTACAACGCCGGCTGGAACGACTGGCTCGCCTTCATCGACGGTCAAGGACTTGACCTCGACGGCGTCGACCCGATCGACGCGTCCGACCTCAACCAGGCGACCATCGCTGTTGGCCAGCTCGCTGGCCAACAGCAGGTCACCAGGACCGTGACAAATGTGGGTACCGCCGGTACCTACCAAGCCTCGGTTCAGGGAGTGCCCGGCGTTGACGTCGCGGTGCAGCCTTCGACCCTGTCACTGGCCGCCGGTGAGTCGGCGTCGTTCACCGTGACGTTCACCGCCGAAGACAGTGCCGATCTCGATGCGTGGAGCACCGGGTCGATCACGTGGACCAAGGGTTCGACGGCCGTCGAGAGCGCGGTCGCGGTCAAGCCGGTCGGCGTGAGCGCACCAGGTGAGGTCAGCGGCTCTGGCGCCAACGGCTCGGTAGACGTCCCCGTCACCTCCGGCTTTGCCGGAACTTTGGGAACAAAGGTCTACGGACTCGTCGCCGGAGACACCACCGAAGGTTCGGTCACTATCGATGCGGGGGCCTTCAACGACCTCGCGCCGCAGACCGGACCAGCAGTGACGTCCTACCCGATCACCGTGGCTGAGGGATCGACCGCACTTCGGGTCGACCTCGACGCCACGAACGACGCGAGCGACCTCGACCTCTACCTGTACAACAGTGCAGGCGATCTCGTGGCGCTCTCGGCAACGGGCTCGGGTGACGAACAGATCACCTGGCCAGGCGTCGCAGCCGGCGAGTACACCGCGTACGTGCACGGCTGGGGTGGGCCGTCACCGGCTGCGTACAAGCTGACGAGCTACGTCGTCGGCAGCACCAGCGAGGGCAACCTCTCGGTGTCGCCAAGCTCGGTCGATGTCAGTGTGGCTGAGGAGACCACCTTCACGTTCGCCTGGTCGGGCCTCGACAACAGCCGCAGTTACCTCGGCTGGGTCGGTTACCGCAAGGCCGGCGAGACGGTCGGCTTGACCCTGGTCTCGGTCAACTAGTTCGCACCACAACGGCAGCCATCGGACCAACGCTAGGAGCGATGACCTAGCGTTGGTCCGATGACCACTTCACATCGCAGCCTCGCTGACGACCTGCGTGGTCGTGATGACGCGTCGCTCCAGACCCTCGTGCGCCGACGCCCCGACCTGGCGCTCCCGACTCCTGGTGACCTTGGTCAGCTGGCCGGCCGTTCCGTCACGACCGCCTCAACGGCCCGGGCGCTCGACCACCTGACCCGCTTCGGGCTGCAGGTGCTTGAGGCAGCCGTGGTGTGCGACGAACCGTTCTCATTGCCTGACGTTCGATCTCTGTTTCCTGAGCATGTCCACGACGAGGTAGCGGCCCAGTTCGACGACCTCGTTCTTCTGGGGCTGATCTGGGGTGAGCCAGACGCCTGGCGTCCTACCATCGCCGCCCGCGAGACGATCGGCCGCTTTCCAGCTGGGCTGGGACCGACCTTGGCAGTCCTGGGCGGCGGCGATCCCACCTCGCTGATCGCCGCACTGGACGAAGCGCCGACCGAGGTATGTGAGGTCGTCGAGGCCCTGACGTGGAACAACCCCACCGGCCGCATCCGAAACGCCGATCGCGTCGTGACCAACGAGACCGCCAAGACGCCGATCGAGTGGCTGTTGGCTCGTGAAGTGTTGCGGCCACTCGACAAAGGGACGGTGGCGCTACCGCGCGAGGTTGCGCTGCACTTGCGCGGCGGACACCTGCATCGCGAAGTCACCACCGAGCCACCGCAGCCCGAGCTTCACCACCACGACCCGGCCGTCATCGACCGCTTGGCGACCGGTTCGGCCAACGAGCTCGTCCGCCACGTCGGCACGCTGCTTGAGCGTTGGGGCGTCGCCCCGCCTGGGGTCCTGCGCTCCGGGGGGCTCGGGGTCCGTGATCTACGGGCCGCCGTCACCCTGCTGGACGTCGACGGTGAACCCGCAGCCGCTCTGGTGATCGAGCTCGCCAAGGCGGCCGGCCTGCTAGCCACCAGCGGCGAGGTGCCCGATGAGTGGCTGCCCACCCCGGCGTACGACCTGTGGCGAACCCGGTCGGTCGCCGAGCGGTGGGTCCAGCTTGCACAGGCCTGGCTCGACACCGCACGGGTAGCGAGCCTCGTCGGGACGCTGGGCGTCGGCGACACCCGGATCAACGCGCTCACGCCTGAGGTCGAGCGCCTCGTCGCCCCCGATATTCGGCGCTGGGTCCTGCGCGACTTGGAATCATTTGGTCCTGCCACGGCAGCCAGTGTTGAATCGCTCGTCCATCGTCACGAGTGGCGCCGTCCCAGACGAGGCGGTCGGGGCCGCGACGACCTGGTGCGGTGGACGCTGCACGAGGCGAATGCCGTGGGTCTCTGCGCCCGCGGGGCACTCGCGACGGTCGGTGCTCGAATGCTCGACGGAGCGCCCGACTCGGCCGCCGACATCCTGGCGGCACTGCTCCCCGACCCCGTTGACCATGTGCTTCTGCAGGCCGACCTGACGGCCGTGGCACCTGGACCCTTGCGCGACGATCTTGCCCGCTCACTGGCCTTGCTCGCTGACATCGAGTCATCCGGTGGCGCCACGGTGTATCGCTTCACTGAACGATCCGTGCGCCGCGCGCTCGACGCCGGGCGTTCGGCGTCGGAGTGCCAGACCTTTCTCGCCAGCGTCAGCAGTACCCCTGTGCCGCAACCGCTGAGCTACCTGATCGACGACGTCGCGCGACGCCACGGCCTACTTCGAGTAGGTGCAGCGCACGCGTACGTGCGGTGCGATGACCCAGCGATTCTGGACGAGTTGATGGTGGCTAGGGCGGCCGAAGCTCTTCGACTACGCCGGCTCGCTCCGACCGTGGCAGTGACACCCGCCTCTGCCGACTCGCTGCTCGATCGGCTGCGCGAGACCGGACTGGCCCCCGCCGCTGAGGGCAGCGACGGCGGTGTCGTCGTCTCACGGCCTGACGAGCGGCGCACCGGTCCACGCTCGTCACCCCAAACATTGGCCACCGACCCCCCCACCCCCTCGGCAACAGTTGCGGCGTCGATCGTCAAGGCTCTGAGGGCAGCCGAACGTGGATCGTCACGCGGCCCGCACACTCAAGGACCAGGGCTCGGTTCACATGTTCCGCGTACCGCGATGGCAGAGACTCTCGACGTCCTTCGCACCGCGGTCGACGCGGGTGCATCGGTGTGGCTGGGCTACGTGGACAACGACGGCGTCGCCGGTGAACGAGTGGTCGACCCGGTCGGACTCTCGGCCGGTCAGCTCACGGCCTACGACCATCGTTCAGACGGCGTCCGCCGTTTCGCGGTGCACCGAGTCACCGGCGTGGCCCCCCTGAAGTAATCGGGCCGGTACGCTCAACAACGTGACCGACGACCAACTGAGCTCATTCCTGCAACGCGCCGTGACTGGAGCAGTGGACGCCACCGTCGGCCGCGTCGAAGACCGCGTCGTGTCGTCGACAAAGGGTGTCATCGACGACCTCGAGCCCTACCTTGCCGAAGAGACAGTGCCGCGGATCATCGATGAGCTGATCCCGTATCTCGTCGATCAAGTGGTCCCCGAGGTCATCGCCGGACTCACCGAGCGCCTCGCCAAAGAGACCGGACCAACGATCGTCGAAGGCATGACGCCACAGCTTGCCGATGAGCTGGTCCCCTTGCTGCTCGAGCGAATGCGGCCCTACCTCGAAGCCGAACTCGTTCCCGCTGTCATCGACGGTGTGACACCACACATCATCGAGAAGGCTGGCCCGCAGATCGTCCAGGGCCTGATGCCCTACATCCAGGCTGAAGTGGTGCCAACGATTCTTGACGACTTCGTTGATGACCCACGCGTCCGTGATCTGATCCGCGAACAGAGCCTTGGTCTGCTGTGGGATGCACTCGAAGTTCTTCGGGGCGGGTTGGCCCGGGCCGACGATGTTGTCGAACGCGTCCTGCGGCGAGCGTTCTTCCGCGGGCCAGCTGTTGATGCAGTTCCCGAGAGTGAGCGGCCCCACGACCGCGACCGTTCCCACGCAGGAATCGTGTCGCGTTCAGCCGGCGCCGGCCTTGATCTGCTGATCATTTCTCTCGTCGCTGCCCAAGGCCTCGCCACCGCGCTGGCGTTGATCGGATCGGTCGTCGACCCGATCCCCTCGCTGCTCGTGGCAGGCATGACGTTCTGTTTCGCGCTTCTCGGTCCGCTCTACCTGGCTGTCGCGTGGAGGGCGATGGGGCGCACCATCGGTGGCGCGATCGCCGGGTATGCGGTGATCAACGCCGACCACGGGAAGATGGGGACTTTCAAGGCCTTGGTGCGCGCAGGAATGAGCTTCTTCTTGCTCCCCATCTGGGCCCTAGGCATGATCGGCACCGCATTTGACCCGCTCCGCCGGTCTTGGCTGGACCGCCTCGTTGGGTCACGCACCCCGTACCTCGTTCACGTCGAGCGCAAGAGCCGTCGCACCGGGTCTGGGCCCTCAGAGTGGTCGCAGTGGAGGAGCGCTAAGTGAGGTATCGCAGCCACAGGTAGGGAACGCACAGCACGACCGTGACAACGGTCACCAATAGCCCGTACCTGGTGAACTGCCAGAACGAGATCGGGTATCCGTAGCGCTTGGCGATACCGATCACGACGACGTTGGCGCTGGCGCCGATTGCCGTGGCGTTGCCGCCCAGGTCAGCCCCGAGCGCCAATGACCACCAGAGGACGTTGTCGGGGTTCAGCGAGGGATCGTTGGCCGCCAACTGCTCAACGACGGGCGACATCGTGGCCACGTAGGGAATGTTGTCGACGATGGCCGAGAGCACGGCAGATCCGAACAAGATGCCGAAGGTTGCCGCGACCGGATCGCCTCCCACGGCATCGGTCAGCGCGGTGGCCAGAGCATCGATGGCTCCTACTTCAACCAAGGCCCCGACCAGGACGAACAGACCCATGAAGAAGACGAGGGTCTCCCACTCCACGTGCTTCAGGTACTCGTCGGTGGGGCCAGGGACCGCAAGCATCATGGCGCCACCGCCAAGCAGAGCGACGACCGAAGGATCGATTCCGAGTGTTCGCTGAAGCACAAAGCCCACAAGCACGAGGGCGAGCACGGCCAGGCCGCGCACGAGAAGTTTCGGGTCAGCAATGGCCTCGCGTTCATCAAGCTGCATAACGGATTCAGCCGCTGAGGCGTCAAAAGTAAAGGCGTCCCGAAAGACGAATCTCGCCAAGAGCAGAAAAGCGACCATCGCAATGAGGACGATTGGCCCGAGGTTGACGACGAAGTCCATGAACGACAGATCAGCGCGACTACCGATGATGATGTTCGGTGGATCACCGACCAACGTCGAGGCCCCGCCAATGTTGGAGGCCAAGACCTCGGCGATCAGGAAAGGGATGGGGTTCAGCTTGAGGCGGCTACATACGAGCAACGTCACCGGAGCGACAAGAAGCACAGTGGTCACGTTGTCCAGAAGTGCCGAGGCAACTGCCGTCAAGGTGCACAGCAGCACCAAAAGGGGGTAGGGGCGGCCACGCGTCCGCTTGGCACTCCAAATGGCGATGAACTCGAACAGCCCCGTTCGGCGGAGCCCGGCCACGACCAGCATCATGCCGAGCAACAGGAAGATGACATTCCAGTCGATCCCGGTCTCTTCGGAGTAGAACGATTCTTCGGCGCCGACGATGCCGATCGCGAAGACGGCAGCCACTCCGCCCAGGACCGCCACGACGCGAGGCACGCGCTCGGTGGCGATCAACGCGTAGACGATCAGGAATACGGCGACCGTCACGAATGCGGTCATGAAGCCGTCACGCCCGCATCATGCTGGCGCCGAGAACGTCCTGCGCGGTGATCATGCCGAGCGCCTTGCCTTCGGGGCTGGCGACGACCAGAAACGACACGCGGAGGTGTGACATGAGACAGGCAACCTCAAGCAGGGTGGCGTCGTGAGCCACCGTGCCCAGCAGATCGGGTTCAGCGTCGTCGAGAACGCCTTGGACGGTGAGACCTGCCAGCGCGTCGACGAGCCGATCGGCGGCAGCCTCGTCGACCACGCGGGACAGTGAGGGGTCGTCCTTGATGTAGGTGGGAACCGCCAGCCCCAGAACCTGAGAGGCCGGAAGGACCGCCATCGGACGACCGTCGCCGGACACCACGGCCAGCCCGGGGAGGCCCTCGCTGACCATCCGCTGGGCCACCTCGAGCACCGTGTCGGTGGTCTGGACGAGTCCAACGGGCTGGGCGAGGTCTTTGGCGATCACTGAGGCAGCCTACTGCCGGAAGAACCTCGCCCCCGGCAATGTTGGACACTGGTGGATACCAGCCCCGGCCTTCGGGTCGGTTCTCCTTCGGAAGGAACCCTGTGAGCGACGGTCCCCTGATCGTCCAGAGCGACAAGACGCTGCTTCTGGAGGTCGACCACGCACGGGCTGATGAGTGTCGTCGCGCCATCGCGCCGTTCGCTGAGCTCGAGCGAGCCCCCGAACACGTGCACACCTACCGCGTCACTCCGCTCGGCCTCTGGAACGCTCGCGCAGCAGGTCACGATGCCGAGCAAGTGGTCAACACCCTGCTCTCCTACAGCCGCTATGCCGTTCCGCATGCCTTGCTCGTTGATATTGCCGAGACGATGGCGCGCTACGGACGCCTCCAACTCATGGCACACCCCGTGCACGGCCTGGTGCTCCACACCAACGACCGGCCGGTGCTCGAAGAGGTCCTACGGTCCAAGAAGATCCAGCCTCTCGTCGGCGCACGGATCGATGAGGACTCAGTCGTGGTCCACCCGTCCGAGCGCGGCCACATCAAACAGACGCTGCTCAAACTCGGTTGGCCGGCCGAAGACTTCGCCGGCTACGTCGATGGCGAGGCCCATGCCATCGAGCTCGACGAAAACGACTGGACGCTCCGCGAGTACCAGCGTCACGCGGCCGAGAACTTCTTCCACGGGGGATCAGGCGTCGTCGTGCTGCCCTGCGGAGCTGGCAAGACTCTGGTGGGGGCGGCTGCCATGGCAATGGCGAAGGCCACGACGCTGATATTGGTCACCAATACTGTTGCTGCCCGCCAATGGCGCGATGAGCTGTTGCATCGCACGTCCCTGACCGAGGAAGAGATCGGCGAGTACTCGGGCGCCAAGAAAGAGATCCGCCCGGTCACCATCGCCACCTATCAGGTGATGACCACGAAGCGGAAGGGTGCGTACGCACACCTCGAGCTCTTCGATGCCCGCGACTGGGGCCTGATCCTCTATGACGAGGTGCACCTTCTTCCGGCCCCGATCTTTCGTTTCACCGCTGACATTCAGGCTCGACGCCGTCTGGGGTTGACCGCAACCTTGGTGCGCGAAGACGGCCGCGAGGGCGACGTATTCTCACTGATCGGCCCCAAGCGCTTCGACGCCCCGTGGAAAGAGATCGAGGCCCAGGGCTACATCGCTCCGGCCGAGTGCATCGAGGTGCGCGTCACTCTTCCCGAACGCGAGCGCCTGGCCTATGCGACAGCCGAACCAGAGGAGAAGTACCGGCTTTGCTCGACGTCGCACGAGAAGTCGCGAGTCGTCGAAAGACTGGTCGCTCATCATCAGGATCAACCGACACTGGTCATCGGCCAGTACATCGACCAGCTCGACGAGCTGGCCGGACGCCTCGACGTCCCGCTGATAAAAGGCGAGACCACCATCAAGGAGCGCGAACGCCTCTTCAACGCCTTTCGTGCCGGCGAGGTCACGACGCTGGTGGTCAGCAAAGTGGCCAACTTCTCGATCGACCTGCCAGAGGCCAGTGTCGCCATCCAGGTATCGGGGGCGTTCGGTTCACGCCAAGAGGAGGCGCAGCGGCTCGGCCGGATCCTGCGTCCGAAGGCCGACGGCCGTGCCGCCAGGTTTTATGCCGTCGTTGCACGTGACACCGTCGATCAGGATTTCGCGCAGCACCGCCAACGGTTCCTCGCCGAGCAGGGCTACAGCTACACGATCACCGACGCCGACGACCTTCCAGCTGCCGAGCTCGGATCCGGTGATGACCGCTGATCTGGACGCCGCCCTCGCAGCAGCCCGGGCTCGCGTCCTGCACGATCTGTCGGCCACACTTCCCACGACACCGTCCATGATCGACGCTCTCGACCGAGCGGTGAGCATCCGTAGGGCATGGGCAGAGCCCTGGCCAGAAGGGTGCGCATACCTCGCCTGCCTACTGGCGCAAGATGTTCAAGAAGCTCTGGCGGGGTCGGTGGGGCGCTGGCCGCAGTGCCGCGTCAGCGGCGATCACACCTTGTATGTCGAACCCGATTTGGGCGAAAACCCGCACTGGGTCTGCGAAGACTGCTCCGCCGTCGTCGCGCCGATCGGCGGACTCTGAGGCGAGTTGGGGCCACACTGGGCACATGCGTGAGCCCACAGAGCAAGAGACCCGCCTCCTTGATGCCGCCGTGGTCACCGGTGGCCTCGGCCCCCGCTACGCACAGCCGCATCGCGAGTACCACAACCTCATGCATGTCGAGGATGTCCTGCTGAGGATCGAGGAGCTCGAACCTCCTGTCGAGCATGAGCTCGCCTTGGCCCTCGCTGCCTGGTTCCACGATGCCGTGTACCAGCCGGGTAAGCCCGACAACGAGGATCGCAGCGCATACGTGGCCTACGACGCCCTCGAGCAGGTGGGCGCTAGCCCTGAGCTGATCGCGGAAGTGGTGCGCCTCGTGCGCCTCACCGCATCGCACGAAGCCGATCCGGACGACGACGCCGGAACTGTGTTGTGTGATGCCGACCTGGCCATCCTGGCTGCGTCGCCGGACCGGTACGCCCGGTACGTCGATGCGATTCGCCAGGAGTACATCCACGTTCCGCAGTCTGAGTTCAGCGTCGGACGCGCGAACGTGCTGCAGTCATTCCTCGACCGCACGTCGATCTATCGGACTCCCCACGGCCAACAGCACTGGGAGGCTGCAGCGCGCGCCAACCTCGCGACCGAGCTCGCGGCGCTCACCGGCTCAGCTGGCAACGTGTGAGTATGTGGTGGCGATAGCCGCCGCTGACTCACACGCTATGTGAGGGGTGACGACCATGGACAGTGCATCGCACGTGATCGGGCTGCGGATGATCTGTGTGGATGCCGGCGATCCGGCATCGCTCGCGGGCTTCTGGGCCGCGCTGTTAGGGGGTGAGATGTCAGTCGACGATGATGGCGACGCCAGGGTCGAGCTGAGCGGCAGTCAGCGCCTCGACTTTCTGAAGGTCCCCGAGTCCAAGACGCTCAAGAACCGGCTGCACCTCGACCTCGCGGTCGCCGACGTCGCAGCCGCGACCGCTGAGGCACTGGCGCTGGGGGCGTCGCTCGCCGACGACGTCTACGACGGCGGTCGTTGGCAGGTTCTGCGTGATCCCGAAGGCAACGAGTTCTGCCTGCTGCCCCCGGAGTTGTCCTAGCGCTTGGCGCTGCGCGGGCGACGCCGGCGCAGACCAGCAGCGATAAGCATCGCCACAAGCTCGCGCGAGGTCACTGGCAGCGCCCCGGCGGCAATCACTTCGTCCCGGCGGTCACGGGGCACGTCGTAGTGGTCGCCGTCGAATGCTCGCTCGGGGATATCGAAGGGCGCAACAAAGGCGTGCAGCTCATCGAATGAGGTGTCACTGGCCAGGTGGCACCAGAGCCGATCATGCGCCGGCACCTTGGCGTCATCGATCACGATCATCTGGCACGTCCAGTCATCAGCGTCTGTTGAATGTCACGATCCACCCGCCTATCGAATCAGGGTTCGGCCGATAATGGAGGACCCGACGAATCGGAGCAGTACGTGACCGCCTTTCCGCACCTGTTCTCACCGGTCCAGATCGGTTCTGTGACAGTGAAGAACCGGATTTTTTCCTCCGGCCACGACACCGTCATGTCCGAGAACGGAACGATCGGCGAGCGGCTGATCGCCTACCACCTGGCGCGTGCGAAAGGCGGCGCCGGACTGATCGTGCTGCAGGTGGCCGGGGTTCATCAGTCGGCCAAGTACTCGTCCAGCATCCTGATGGCCGACACCGATGACTGCATTCCCGGATACCGCGCGATCGTCGACGCGATCAAGCCCCACGGGACGACCCTCTTCGGTCAGCTGTTTCACGACGGCCGAGAAATGATGGAGAGCCAAGACGGCTCGCTCGCAGTGGCCCTCGCGGCATCTGCGGTTCCGAACGAGCGGTTTCATGTCATGCCCCGCGCCATGCCGCTGCCCCTAATCGGCGAGATCGTCGGTTGCTTCGGAGCGTCGGCGGCCCGGTTGCAACGCGCTGGTCTCGACGGGGTCGAGATCGTCGCGTCGCACGGCTATCTGCCTGCGCAGTTCCTGAACCCGCGCGTCAACCTGCGTGACGACGCCTACGGCGGGGACCTCGAGAACCGGCTCCGTTTCTTGCGTGAGGTGATCGGCTCCGTGCGCTCACACGTCGGACGCGACTTCGTCGTCGGCGTCCGCGTATCGGCCTCCGAAGAGTCAGACGACGGACTCACGATCGCCGAGATGCAAGAGGCACTGGGCGACCTCGATGCCGACGGAACCCTCGACTACTTCAGCGTCGTGGCCGGCACCTCGGCAACGATCACCGGCTCTGATCACATCGCTCCGCCGATGAGTTTCCCCGCTGCGTACGTCGCGCCGTTGGCCGCGCAGGTCAAAGAGGTCGTGAACGTTCCGGTCATGGTGGCCGGACGAATCAACCAACCCCATGAGGGCGAGCAGGTGGTGGCGTCCGGGCAGGCCGATCTGGTGGCCATGACGCGCGCGCTGATCTGCGACCCGTTGCTGGTGGCCAAGGCCGAGCAGGGACTCGTCGACGAGATCCGTGCGTGCATCGGGTGCAACCAGGCCTGCATCGGCCACTTCCACGCCGGCTACCCGATCTCGTGCATCCAGCACCCCGAGACCGGACGCGAGCTCACCTACGGAATCCGGCGTCCGGCGTCAGC